>JACQIJ010000096.1 GCA_016198545.1 Pseudomonadota bacterium | reverse complement strand
TCCCCAGAATGCTGCGCAGCCAGAACACAAGTCCGGCGGCAACGAGAGCATAAATTAGAATATCGGCAGACACGGCCCTGAAACCCCCATGTTTGTTGCGGCGGAAATACCGGCTTTACTTGCGGCCAATATTGACATTAATCCCTATATGACCATTTTAGCACAAACGAAGCGATTACCCTGAAACTAGTGAAAGAACGCATAAAAGCAACCTCGTCATGCCATTTTTTATCATATTCGTTATCATACCGTTAATTGAGGTGGCCCTGTTTGCCGAAATAGGCGGGAAAATAGGCGCGGCCTATACCCTTGTCTTGTGCGTCATGACCGCCGCGGCAGGCGGTATTATATTGAGATATCAAGGTATTAGAACTATTTTTGACGTCCGGACCGCCCTTGACCGGGGGCAAATGCCTGTACAGACTCTTTTCGACGGGCTGTGCCTGACCGTTGCCGGCGTTCTTCTGATAACGCCCGGCTTTTTCACCGATGCCTTGGGTTTCGCGCTGGTAATCCCCCCGATCCGCGCATGGCTGCGCCATTGTCTTATCCGCCGGCTGGATCTGAGAGTTCAGGAGGAGCCGGATATTCTGGAGGGCGATTTCGAACGGCTGGATGACGACGGCAGGAACAATTGAATTGAAATTTGATCCTCAAGATTCTACGCTGCCCTATCCATAAACGTACAAGGAAAATGTGCCCCATGAGCAATAAAGACATTCAGGAAGAAGCAAGCGAAAGCGACGTCATCGCGGCGGAACAACATAGTTCGAAACCGGTCGATCGCGTGCCGGTCATGATTCATGCGCAGTATATAAAGGATCTGTCTTTTGAAAATCCCAACGCGCCCCAGTCGCTATGGCCCGGCAAGAAAAAGCCGGTCATGGACGTCAATTTCAACATGGACGCGAAAAAAATTGACGACTTCCAGGGCTATAAAAACAGCTATGAAGTCGTTCTGGGCGTGCAGGCGACGGCAAAGCGCGAGGAAGGCATCGCCTTCATCGTTGAAATTGAATTCGGCATGACCGTGTCGCTCGACGACATCCCGCCTGAGCAGGTGCGTCCCATGTTGCTGATCGAAATGCCGCGATATGCATTTCCGTTCGTGCGGCAGATCGTCGCCAATGTAACGCAACAAGCCGGGTTCATGCCGCTCCTGCTGACCCCCGTTGATTTCAAGGGCTTCTACGTGCAGCGATACGGCGCAATCCAGAAAAAAATCCAGGACCCGGGCGATAAAAGCAAAAAAGACAAAAAGTCGGCCTGACCCGGCGCCTATTCCTTGTCCTTCAGATAGCGGCGGTTAAGGTGCGTCAATAACGCCTCCCCCGACAGATCCGCGCCGGAGGCTTCCGCGATTGTCTCCAGGCTGTTCTTAAGCCGCGCCCTGCCATGCAGGTTTTCGCGCAGCCAGCCCGTAATCTGGCTGAATTCTCCTTTTTCAACCATATCCGGCAGATTGCCGAAAGTCTTGAACAGAGCGTCCTCCAGCTGCGCCGCGCTGACATGCGAAACGATGGAAACCGGAAAATATCCGAACCGGCCCATAAACCAGTCCTGGCACTGCAGGCACCCCTGCGCCGGAGTTTTCGGCTCGACGCCGAGAAATTCCTTGCTGTCCGCCGCCCAGCGTCCGGGCAAATCGTCCACCTTGAGCGTGCCGTTGATGATATCCCTTTCGATTCCCGTGCGCATATGGCCGTGGAAGAAGCGCGACAGCTCGTCCGCATCGCGGCGCGCCGCCGTGAACTTGACGATTTTCTTAAGATGATAGAGGTTTTCCGCCTCGAATGCGCCGCTTCGCCAGTCCGGAAACATGTCGGTCGCCGTGCGCACAAGATAGCTGAAGAACTGCGGCATGCGGCCAATGATCGTCTCTACAAGAATACTGTGCGCTTCCATCACGACCGTATCCGGCGTATTCCCAACAGGCTGGTAAAGCCACGCTTCGGGCAGGCCCTGTATATAGATTCCCTTCGCGCCCTGATAAAGAGAATCTTCGATGGATTGCAGGATATCGCCATTGTCGCGGCAGCCGATAAGAATGCGCGCCTCGTTGCAATGGCCGCCCGCCGTCGCCGCTTCATAACTCGTCACCGACAGCGTCCCG
The DNA here is from genome assembly GCA_016198545.1 of Pseudomonadota bacterium. GTDB lineage: Bacteria > Pseudomonadota > Alphaproteobacteria > Micavibrionales > Micavibrionaceae > JACQIJ01. Next base: position 21,471 of record JACQIJ010000096.1, on the reverse strand, counting down.
CGTTCGAAATCGAAACCCATATCCTGAAGCAATTTGTAATTCAGGCGCATCTGTTCAGCCTTGCTGAAGGAGGAGGACAGGCCTTGCGGCGCCTTGCGCCGTTTCTGTCTTTCAAGAACTTCATCTGCGATGGCGCGGATCGGCGCATTCAGGCTGTCCAGCAATGCGGTCAGATCTTTTTCCTTCATATCCCGCATATATCCGGCCAGAAGCGTTTCATAGTGCGATTTCGTGCCGTATAGCTTCTGTTTGTAGCCTATTATGCGGTGATTGAGGTCTATGACGTCCTTCAGCCAGCCCTTGATTCCGTTCCAGTCATTGGCCTTGTATGCCTCGCTGTAACGGCGGCGGCCTTCATTTGAAACGCGAATGCTGGCCAGAAACAGGTCCGGCGGCACAGCGGCGAGGTTATCGTATATCCAGCGCATCTCCTCGAGATTGCGTCTGTCCCATGCGCTCCAGTTGCCGGGATTTCCATCAAGATCGTTCTCGGAATCTTCCAGCGCCGCCAGAACCTGCTTCGTGATCGTTTCCGCATAGACGCGCTTGGTCAGGCCCGCGATATCGTGAATGCGCTGCGCGGCGGCGCGCGGCGGCATGACGGTCATCATGTCCATGCCCATGATGCTTTTTATATGGAACAGGCTTTGCGCGTGCGCATAAAAATGCTTGAGGTTGTCGTAGGATTCCGGCGGCGCGCCGCTCTGCTTTTTCGGTGTTGCCTGCTTCATGACATTTATCCCTTTGAAAAAACTGAAATATGGCCCATGCACCACTGTGCCAACACAATCATAATAAAGGATTAACGGGAAACAAGCCCGTTCAGGCGCGTTTTTTTGACTGTTCGTCTTCTTCTCCCGCGCCGTCATCCAGCAATTCCGGAGAAGACAGGCTGCGCGGCGTCTCCTCCAGCGGCGGCAGATCGGGGATTTCCTTCGCGCCGGTTTGTATATGCAGTTCCTTGAACTTCTTCACGCCCGGCAGGACTTTCGATTCCAACGAACCGACGGCGCGGTTATACGTGTTCATGGCCGTATTTAGATTCCCGCCCAGTTTTTGCATATGTTCCCCGAAAATGGCGACGCGGTGATACAAATCCGCGCCCAGTTCGGCGATGCGCCGGGCTTCATCCGCGATGCTTTGCTGCTGCCAGCCGTAATAGGCGACGCGCAGCAATCCCATCATCGTCGTCGGCGACGCAAGAATGATTTTCTTCGCCGCCGCGTCTTCCAGAAGCTGCGGGTTGGCGCTAACCGCCATGCTGAACAGCCCTTCGCTCGGCAGATACATGACGACGAAATCCGGCGAATCGAAGCGCCGCCAGTACTCCTTGCGCGACAATTCCTCCAGATGGGAACGCAGGGCCTTGCTGAATTTATGCATCGTGGCCGCGCGCTGGTCCTCGCCAATATCAGGGTTGGCGATTTCAAGGAACGGATCCATCGGCGTCTTCACGTCTATCACGATATGCAGGCCGCTTGGCATGCTCAGAACGTAGTCGGGTTGCTGGCGCGCGCCATCGATTGTCGTCTGCACCTGGCGGCGGAAATGCGTGCCTTCCACCATGCCCATCGATTCAAGCGTGCGCTGCAGATGCATTTCGCCCCAGCGCCCGCCCTGCCCCGGACTGCGCAGGGCGCGGGTCAGGTTCGCCGTTTCGTCGCGCAGACGGCTCTGAATTTCCGAAAAGGTCTTGAGTTGGCTTTCCAATCCCGCCCCGGCGCGGCCGAGATGTTCGACTTTCTGCCCCATTTCCTTCAGCGTCTTTCCAATGGGATCGACGAGATCCGCTATCGCCTTCTGCCGCTTCTCCAGATCGTGCGCGCCGTCCGATTGCGCCTGTTTCAGCTTTTCCTGGGCAAGCCTTAGAAAATCCTCGCTGCTTTTACGCAACGCTTCCTGCGCCGCAAGGCTGAAGGCATCGCCCATTCTCGCTTGCGCCTCCTCCGCATGACGCAGGCGTTCTTTCAGCGCAGCCGTCCTTGCGCTCATGAAAAGAAAGGCGGCGGCGAATCCGGCCGCGCCGCCCAGCAATATCGATATCGGTTCCAGCGTCATTTTTATGCCTATGAATATTGTCTACGTAATGCCAGAATAGCATTGTTATGAGCCGTTCATACAGCACTTTTTCCATCAATGACTGCCGCGGCAACGCCATGATTTACGTGCTTGTCGTCATCGCGCTGTTCGCGGCGCTGGCATTCGTCGTCTCCCGCGGCGGCGATACATCGGAAGCCTCCGTGCTCGACCGTGAAAAGGTGAACGTCTACGCCAGCCAGATTATCCAGGTTTCAAACCAGATGAAACAGGGCATCGACCAGATGGTATGGTCGGGATCGACGCTCAATGCCCTCGATTTCTGCCTGCCGGGTGAAATCTGCGCATCATCGGCGCAAAACCGCGCATTTCAGCCCGACGGCGGCGGCATGATCATGCCGAAAATCCCGCCCGAGGCCATCAACGCCGTCGACAGCGACCCCGCGCCGGGATGGTACATGGGCCGGTTCAACAATGTGGCATGGACGCAAACCGGGGCCAATGACATCCTCTTCGTCGCGCACCAGATACGGCAGGATGTCTGCGCAAAAATAAACGAACTCCTTGTCAATGACGCGACCATACCGCCATTGACCGTCGACAACAAAATGGCGCTTATCGACACGGCCCGGCATTCCGGCGGCGCGAACGTGGCCCTTGATACGGCTCAATGCCCTGCCGGCTGCGACGGACATCTGTCGCTGTGCGTCGTCAACGCCGACGGAACTATATGGACCTATTACAACGTCATCGGTCCGCAGTAATCAGGATCCGGCAATGCCGGCGACAAGGGCGCGCAATTCCTCAATCCCCTCTTTTTCATGCGCACTGACGTACTGCGGATGCGGAAATGCGGCAGTATGTTTTTTCAGAACGGCCTCGATATCCGCGGCAATCGCCGCTCTGTCGTCTTTTGCGGACTTATCGGCCTTGGTCAGCAAAATCCTGTACGGCACGGCGCACTCATCCAGCATGTCCATGATATCTTCATCCCCGCTTTTCAGTCCGTGGCGGCCGTCGATGAGAAGAAAAACGCAGCGCAGCGTCGGTCTCCCGCGCAGATAGGCGCGGATAAGCTCTTCCCATGCCGCTCTCTGCGCCTTCGATACTTTTGCGTATCCGTAGCCCGGCATATCGACGAGACCCAGCGCGCCGCCCAGCCGGAAAAAATTTATCTGCTGCGTACGGCCCGGCGTATGCGACACGCGCGCAAGCGTTTTGCGCCCGGTCAGCGCGTTTATAAGGGATGACTTCCCGACATTGGAACGCCCGGCGAAGGCAATCTCCGGCAGGTACGCTTCAGGCATCTGCCCCGCATGCGCCGCTCCGGCTGTGAATTCGCACGGTCCTGAAAAAATGCCGGACATTATTTCTTTTTGCCGCCGCGCTTGCGTTTGGGCGGGGATACGGCCGCCTGCGCGCCTTCATCGCCGAACAGCGCGTCCTCGACCTGCTCTTCCGCGGCCTCAAGCTCGGGATGAATTTTCGGTCCCTCGGCGACGATCTGGTCCATCTCCTTGTCCGCGCGGGCGCGTTTGAACAAATGCACCTCAACGCCCATCCGGCGCATGATGATGTACTGCTGCCCCACAGACAGGATGTTGCTGAGCGTCCAGTAAATCACGAGACCTGCCGCAAAGCTCGACAGGATATATGTGATAAAATACGGCATAAAGTTTATCATCATCGCCTGCGTCGGATCCTGAGGCGGAGGGTTCATGCGCTTCTGAACCAACATCGCAACCAGCATGATGCACGACCATCCGCCGATCATCAGGGAACCCGGCGGCTGCCATGCCAGAAGGCCGAACAGGTTGAAAACGCTGGTCGGATCGCGAGCCGACAGGTCATGCACCCATCCGAAAAACGGCGCGTGGCGCATCTCTATGGCCAGCGAAAGAACCTTGTACAGGGCAAAGAATATCGGGATCTGTATCAGGATCGGAAAACACCCCGCCATCGGGTTCACTTTTTCGCGCTCGTAAAGCTTCACAAGCTCGGCCTGAAGCTTTTCCTTGTCGTCGCCGAACTTGTCGCGCAAATCCTTCATATGCGGCGCAATCTGTTTCAGGCGCGCAAACGATTTATACGACGTATTGGCCAGCGGAAACACAGCCAGCCTGACAATGACCGTCAATAAAATGATGGCCATGCCGAAACTGCCGGTCATGCGGCCCATAAATTCAAGAGCGTAATAGAACGGCTTGGTCAGGAAATAATAAAGCCCAAAATCGACGACCAGATCGAAGTGATGGATGGACAGGGATTTTTCGTAGGCGGCCAAAAGATTGGTTTCCTTCGCGCCGGCGAAAACCCGCGTCACCGTCTCGACGCTTTCGCCGGGCGCAACGGACTTTGCCGACCCGACATAGTCGGCCTGGTATTTGTGCCGCCCGTCCTTTCCTTCCGGCGGCGTATAGATGAACCGGAACGTCTTCGCGTCCTGCTGTTCCGGGATCAACCCCGTAAACCAGTATTTCTCCGATATGCCCGTCCAGCCGGTCGACGCCTTTAATTCCTGCAACGGTTTTTTCGCCATCTTCACATACGGATGTTCGTGCAGTTCGCCGCCGATATATCCCATCGGCCCTTGCTGAACGATCATGGCGGGGCTGAAATCCTCCGGCATATCCTGTTGGGCGACAAGCGCGTAAGGGAACAAGACGACGCGCGCGTTGCCGTCGTTTATCGCGCGCTGGGTCACCGTCATCATGTAGCCGTCATCGATTTCTATTTTTCGTTCGAACCGCAGGCCCTGCCCGTTATCCCAATGGAGCGTCACGGGCGTATCCGGGGTCAGCGCATTGCCGGCGGCGGCGCGCCACAGGGAATTTTTGTCCGGCAGCTTCATGGATGTTTCGGAGGCCACCCATCCGAACTCGACGTATTTCGGATATTCCGAACGGGCCGGGGAAAGCAGCGGGAATTTCCCGGCGCTGTTCAGCGTCCGGTTATAGCGCAGCAGGATCAGATCATCTATGCGCCCGCCGCGCAGAGCCATTGATCCGGATACGGCAGCGTTGCGGATATCGATGCGCGGCGACCATGCCAGCGCTTCCTCGCGCGGATATTTTTTTCCATCGTCCTCCGGCACGGAAGAACCCAGATCGGGGCTTTCTTCCTGCGCCGCCTGCGCCATTTCCGCCTCGCGCACGGCCTGCAGCCTCTCGTATTTCGGTTTCAGGATGAAATGATCGAAAGAAACCCATATAATCAACGACAGCACAATGAATATTACAAAATTGCGCTTGTCTTCCGGATGCATTTTCTGTTTTTCGTCATTGAACAGCATGGCTGCGGCAATCCCCTTATTATTCGTCACCCGCGTTTATACGGGCAAGAACGCGCCATGTAAACCGCGGCGGCACGGGATCCCGCCCGCCGCATCCCCGCCAGGGATGGCAACGCAAAAGACGGCCCGCCGCCAGAAGAGTCCCCCGGAAGACCCCATGCCGCTCCAGCGCCTGCAGCGCATATGCCGAACAGGTTGGATGAAACCGACACGATGGCGGCAACAGAGGTGAAATCAGGATTCTGTACAGGCGGATGGGAAATGCGGCAATTTTTTTCATACGCCTTCCTTTAGCAGGTTCATCTTTTTCAGGCACCACAAAATATCGTTTTTTAAATCATCATAGGGCAGGCAGGCCGTCTCCGCACGGCCAATAAGGACATAATCAAACCTGCTGCGGGCCGCTTCCGGCAGGACATCCCGCGCCGCCGCGCGCAGACGGCGGCGGATGCGGTTGCGTTTGACGGCGGAAGAACTGGTTTTCTTGCTGACAGTCAGGCCCAGCCGCATCGTGCCGGGCGCAAGGACATCATTGCCGGCGGCCTGCAAAATGAGCCCCCGGGCAACCCATTTGCGCCCCGTTTTCTGTACGCGCAAAAAATCGGCCCGCTGACGCAGGACATAAAGTTTCTCAAATTGCTTCTTGTTTGCTTTCATGGGCCTTTACCGCCGGAAAATCCGGCACAGCCCGTTTTCAGGCCGATACGCGCTTGCGGCCTTTGGCACGGCGGCGGGCCAGAACGATACGCCCGTTCTTGGTCGCCATGCGCTTGCGGAAGCCGTGGCGACGCTTGCGGATAAGGCGGCTGGGCTGATATGTGCGTTTCATGTGCGGACGCTCCGTTTTCTCATAAACCTGTTAAACCTTCAAAGTCCGGGTTTTATATCGGCAGGGCGGGCTTTTGTCAACAATCATGGTTGCAATATGCCTAATAAATCTCACATTTCCTTTGACCTCCAGCCTATAAAATCATAATTTCCATCGGGTAGAGGGTCGTTCTACGCGTTAACAAACGGGAATAATATATTATGTATCAGGATGATAACTGGAACCCGGTGACGGGCGAGGAACTGGCGGGGTTTCTGGATCAGGTTTCACCGATAGACGGTAAATATAAAACATCGCCCCAGACTACGCAGGTCGCCTGGCGGGCGTTGCCCTTTTACGAACGCGTAGTGCTGATCCGCGTGCGCGACGGCAGCTGGTCGCCCAAAAATCTGAACATTTACTACCTGACCCTGGACGGCAGCCTGTTCCGCCTGAACGGCACGTCGCCGCCGATTCACGAAGTAAACGCCAAAAGCCCCATCAAGGTAACGGAGCAAAATGTTCTCGATTATTTGCGCTTTTTCTGTTTTTTCGTGCGCGGGGAGGAAGGGCCATTCTTGATCGCCGAGGACATGGAAAACCCGTACCTGCCGAAAAATATGGACGATCAGACCCGCACCGCCATCGAGAACACCATCCGCCCTGCCAGCTACGAAGGCAAGAACGAGCAGGGATTTTTCCTGTGCGACGGCGTCGTGTTTTACTCGAATGCGCTTTTCATTGCCAATTTCGCGGTACAACCAACAGGCATGATAGAAATGCTTGATGACGACCCGATCGCCACCAATCTGACAGCGAAGGTGGATGCGCCGATTACCTGATTGTGGATTATTCTGTGCATAACCGCACAGATCGTTCCTTGCGCCGTTAACCGGCTTTCGTTAAAATTAAATTGTGCCGGAAGCTGATTCGCAGTTTCCATTTGTATTTTCTGTCCGTATCAGGATGAAAAAGAACAAAAGATTTTTAATGGCTTTGGCGGTTTTCGCGCTGCTTGCCTGCACGGCGGCAGGCGCGATGGCGCAATCAAGCCGCCTGTACCTGGCCGGCTATATGGGCCTGAACATCACATCGGAAAGCCAGTTTATCGAAAGCAACACGCCCGCGCGCGGCGACATCGAATTCAAGAACGGCGCATCCTTCGCCGGCGCGATGGGCCTGCGCCTGAGCAAAAACCTGCGCGTCGAGGGCGAGGTTTCGTACCGCAAGGCCGACATATCCAGCACCGATTTCACGACACCCGGCGCATTCACGCTGGGCGGCGACGTCGCCACGTGGCTGTGGATGGCCAACGTATATTACGATTTCGACCTGAACTGGAAAAATATCGAGCCCTTCGTCGGCGCGGGCGTCGGCCTGGCGCATCACACCGGGACGTTCAACGGCACGGGCGTAGCCAGCGCATCCGACAGTTCCTACGGCCTTGCCTGGCAGGTCGGCGGCGGCGCGAAATACAGGGTCAGCCCGGACATGGCCTTCGTTGGCGGCTACCGCTGGCTGGGTTCAACGGACGCGCAATTCGACAGCTACGAAATGGAATATGGCGGCCACGAAATACGCTTCGGCATCGAATACGACATACCGGTCGGCAAAAAATAAAGAAAATCGGCGCACGTGACAAAACGTCCCGTTGGGTCTAAAAATGACCTATGGGCGGCAAAGCGTCAAAACAGGACAAATACGACACAATCATCGTCGGCGGAGGGCTGGCGGGGTTAAGCCTTGCGGCGCTTCTGGCGAAGAGCGATGTCCGCGTCCTGTGCCTTGACGCCGAACCGGCTGAAAAGCAGCTTTCCGCAACCTTCGACGGGCGCACGACAGCCGTATCGTGGGGATCGCAGAAGGTTCTGGCTGCGGCGGACGTATGGAATTCGATGGCGGACGAAGCCTGCCCCATCGACACCATAGAGATACTGGACGGCAGCAGCCCCGTTCTTCTGACCTTCGATAAAAGCGAGGCGGGGGGGGAAAGCTTCGGCTGGATCATGGAAAACCGGTTCATGCGCGCAAAGCTGCTGGAAAAAGTCCTGTCCCTGAAAACGGCGACCCACATGGCGCCGGCGCGGGCGGCGGACTTTCATTGCGATGAAAAAACGGCGACCGTTATCCTTGAAGACGGCCGCGCATTTTCTGCGCCGCTGATTGTCGGCGCCGACGGGCGGCAATCCTTCACCCGCGAAAAAATGGGCATCGGCGCGCGGCAATGGTCTTACGGGCAGCGCGCCATGACCTTCATCGTTTCCCACGAAAATCCGCACAATAACGTCGCCGTTGAACATTTTCACGCGTCCGGCCCCTTCGCCGTCCTGCCGATGACGGATGCGCCGGACGGAAGCCGCCGCTCCTCGGTCGTATGGACCGAACACGGGCCTGAATCCGTATCGGCGATGCGCTTTGATGAAGACGCCTTCAACGCGGGACTTGCCGCGCGCTTCCCTGCCCGGTACGGAAGCGTAAAACTGGCCGGAGATCGTTTTTCCTACCCGCTGGGGCTTATTCATGCCCACAATTACATTGCGCCGCGCATGGCCCTCGTGGCCGACGCCGCGCACGGCATCCACCCGATCGCCGGACAGGGGCTTAATCTCGGTTACCGCGACATTGCGGTTCTTGCCGAACTTGTCATTGAATCCGTGAAATGCGGAGACGATCCCGGCGCGGATGAATTGCTGCGATCCTATCAGAAGCGGCGGCGCGCCGACAACATGGCGATGGCGGGACCGACCGATCTTCTGACCCGCCTGTTTTCAAACAGCATCCCGCCTGTGGCGGCGGCGCGCAAGATCGGCCTGCGGGCCGTGGCGCGCCTGCCGTCGGCTAAACGGTTTTTTATGAAACAGGCAATGGGAGCTGCGGGCATTCTGCCGTCCCTGATGCGGGAGAAGAACGCCGCATGAGGGTTTTTCTGATCCTGCCATTGCTTCTGTTCCTTTCGCTTCCCGCGGCGGCGCAGGAAGAGAGCGCCGCCGGCATCCCTCCGGAATTGCAGGGGCTATGGGTGAAGCCAGGTTGTACGAATCCTGAAATAAGCCTGTTTTACACGCGCAAGTTCGTCCTGAAAGTGTCGGGAAGCGATTCAAGCAGCCTGCGGCACGTCACGTCCGCGGAACCTGTGGCCGAAGCGCCTGGCGCATGGGCGGTTACAACCGAGGACAGGCCCGACAGGCCCTATGAAATAGCGCGAACATCCGACGACCGCCTGCTCTTTTTCGATGAATCGATGCTGCAGGCCTACGGGCTGGGCGTCGGTTTTCCTCACGCAGCGGAAGAAAACCGTTACGCCCGCCGGCACGAAAACTGCCTGTCCGATCCGCCTTCCAATACCGTTCCCGCTCTGAAGGAAACGAACCTTGCGCTTCTGCGCGCGCTTGATGGGGCGGACGACGCCTGCGGCTACAAAACCCTGAGCGCCGACGACGGATGCCGGCGTGCGGCGTTTGACATGATCGACGCGAACGGCGATGGCGGCCTTGATGCGGCGGAGTTGGCCGCGCTATGGATCGTCGTCGCCGACCTGGCCAGAATCGGGGCATGCGGCGCGCCGCCTACGTCATTCCCCGACATGCCGGAAAGCGGAAGCGGGGCATTCGCGGCCGACGCTCTCGCGGCCGCCGATATCGACGGCGGCGGCAGCTTGTCTTTCAACGAAATCATGTCGGGATGGGAAGCCTTAAGCGCCGGGCGGCACGGCTATCTTTTCACGGTTTACGCGCAGTCATTCGCGCCTATCTTGTGGTGGGTGAAATAACGCTCAGGCTCAGAGTTCAACCGCCTGGACCTTGGACGGCGGCACGAGGGCATTTTCTATCTTCTGCGCCATCGGAACGCTATCACGAGCAACGTTGTCATGAGCAGCCGAGAAGGTTTTCATCAGAGGATCTAACATTGTCTCAGGGCGCTCAAGCCCGGATCTCCCATTCGCGGCGGCAGCAAGATCGGCGCCGTCCGGCGCCGTCCGGGGCGAAGCGGGCGGCGTGGCGTCGGCGCCTGGATTTGACCTCTCCGGTGCCGCTTCCGGTTTCGGCGCGGGGGCCGTTTTCGGTGTGCTTTCCGTCTTCGGTCCGCCCTTCTTTTTCTCCCCTTCAGTTTCCGGCTTGGATTCGGAATTGTCTTCCCCCTTGCCTAACCACTTTCCGAAAAGGCCTTTTACATCCAGACCGAACATTGACGCAAACGATGAAAGGAACGGCATAACGGCCTCAACAATTCCCGCGATCATCCTGCCGAAAAAGCCTTGCGAACGCAGCCCGTCCAGCCCTCTGTAGAAGGAATCTCCCTTATTCAGTTCTTTCATGAAACCGTCCGGATCGTTCAGAATCTGGTCGGTCATCGTCCCGGAGGTTTCCGGCTTATGCTCCAGCACATTGTTCATCTTCCTGAACAGGGCCGGATCTTTTTCGTACAGGCTCTTCAATGTGCCAGCTATCTGCATCCCTTTGTCGGACAGGGGCATATTGCTGCCTTTTTCCGGCATCATGTCCCGTTTAAAATCCGCGGCCATCGACGGATTCGCGGCAATACGCCAGGCGAATTCGTCGAGCGAAGCAGGAACCGCCTGCCCTTCCGGTACAATCTCGGCAAACTTTGCGAAAGCTATGATCTGGTGATGGGTCATGGCTTCCGGCAGCGAGGCGCTGCACGAACCCGCAACCTTGACCGCGTCCGCCGCCATCCGGGGATCTTCGGAGATAAGCGTTGCCAGCTTTTGGTAAAGTTCAGGATCATTCTCAATATGCTGGCGCAGGTTTGCATCCGTGCGCAATATCCGCGCCGCGTCGTCGAATGCGGCGGACTCTCCCGGCTTCAGCCCGTCCGCGCCCCTGTGCTTTTCCAGCATTTCGGCGGCAAGATCGGCAGGACGCCCGACCGTCTGGTATTTTTCTGGATCGACTTTCTCCGGAGCGGCTTCGCTGCCGCCTTGCGCCGTTCCATTCATGCGGTCCAGCGTTCGGCGGGGCGAATCGTTATTTTGCGGGCCCGTTCCCTTGCCCTTCTGCGGATCGGGGACGGCACGATCGCAGACTTCGGCAAGAGAGCGCGGCTGGTTCCCCTCGATCGTTTCTATTCTCCTCTCGGCCGCCCTGTGCAGCCTTACTTCCTGCGCGCCAATATGATCGCGCCAGAGTTTCTTGACGCCTTCCGCCGACATGTCCGGCTTTCTATCCAGTTCCTGCAGCATGCGCTCGGCTGCGGCGGGGTTTCTGGTCAGTATTTCGTTCCATATATTCGCTTTTTCCATTGCGGTCGCTTTTGCCGATTCGATATGCATTCCTTTTGCATTTTCGCTTTTACCCGAAAGATTTTTGGACAGCGATTCCGGACGTGTATCGAGAAAACCGGTAGCAATCCCGTCCATGAGCTTCAGCGCAGCATCATTTGTCACACCTTTTTCGGAGAGCCCCTTCAGAAAACCGCTCAGTTGCGGTTTTTGATCCGCGACATAGCCGGCGCTGTCCTTCCCGATATACGATCCCAGTCTTTCTTTCCATTTTTCCTGTTCGGCGGAAACCTGCGGCGCGGCCGGCGCGGAAGACGGTGACGGAACCGGTTGCGCCGGCGACGGCGCATAGCTGACCGGAACAACGGCTGCGCCGCCGTCATAGGGGTAGCCGTTGCCGGCCGCATTACCGAATGATGTTCTGTGCAGAAACGGATTCTCCTGCGATTGCCGTATGCCGGCATCGGACATTTTCTGCGCCGTGGCGGCGATGCCCATAAAACCCTTCATATATGCGCCGACCTCGCTGCTGGACAGCTTGTTAAGCTGCTGGGACACCGCGTCCGGCCCTCCTCTTTCCTTGATCTTGCTTTTAAGATCGCCAATGAATTTGCCCTGAGCGGCCTCATTGCCTTTCAACCCCGTCAGATTTTTACTGATCGTATCAAATTCATCCTGCGGCATCTTCTTGATTGCGCCGCGAAGCGCTGCCACAAATCCAGGTATACTCTTGAAATCGCTGAACCCGACCGCCTTCGATCCGATAAGACCGATATTCGCTTCTTCTTCCAATGTAGTTTCCGCCATGTCTTACCCCTCGCCAGCAGCCGGACGCATCAGGCCTGTAATCACGATATGGTAAAAAGATTAATGGGTGGTTAATGAAAGCCGGGAAGGCATTATATATGTTTCTAACACACTGTAACGGCTTGATTTTTTATCTATCATGGCGGAACGCATCAAGTGAAATTCCGCCGCTTCCCACCCGGCGGCAGCGGATGAGCCGTGGCGGCGGATGTAATCTTCCGTCCCCTTCGGGTTTTTAAGACGGGCAAGCGTGATATGCGGCACAAACGGACGCGTGCCGAAATCGAACCCCAGCGGGATCAGCGCATCCGTTACGTCCGCGCACAGCGATTCCATCTTCCGCGCGCTGACGACAGGCACATGTAAAATAGACTGTTTCCGGTTTTCAAAGAGGGAAAGCCCGCGCGCCTCGACATGGAACGGCGCGTGACGGACGCAAGCCAGCGCAGCGCATATCTCCTCCAACCTGCCTTCCTCGACATCGCCCAGAAAACGTATTGTGATGTGAAAATCGCGCGGGTGCGTCCACTTGCCGCCGTCAAGTCCCGCGCGCGGCAGAGCCGAGAGCAATGTCGTGAAATCGGTCGGCACGGGAAGCGCGGCGAAAAGCCGCATTTTCTTTACGGCAGCATCGGTCACGCATCCAGTCTACAGGGAATGCGTTATATTTGAAACCTGCCGCAAATATTCAGCGGCGGCCTTGTTCAGGATATCGACCATTTCGGCTGTCTTCACATACCGGCATCCGCTCCCGTCGATGGACATTATATTTTTTGCGGCCTCCAGCGCTGTAACAACAGCATCGCGCGCCTCCTGGGAATGATTGAGCGCCACAACGCTTCCCTCAACGGTATAGCCTTCTTCCGGCCCTCCCTTCACGACAAGGGGGGATCCCGTGCTCTCCGCAAATATGGTGATGATCTGGCTTATGATCTTGGCATGCTTTCTATCAAGAGCGGCACAGTCCTGATTTTCTTCGGCAAAAGCGGGAAGCGCGGTCATAAGCCCCGCCGCCAGAACCGCAAAAAACCCCGCCAGTTTTTTTCCATTTTTCATGATTCTAGACCCTTAATTTGATGGTCCACGGATGTTTCATGCGCGCTTCCTCGAATTGCAGTTTGTATTCCAGCATGAGGAAAATATAATCGCTCATCATCCTCGATTCTTTGCCCGTGTCGCAAAAAGAACCGGACTGCGTGTACTCAATCATCCGCAAAGCCGCGAGGGCGTGCGTATCCAGTATGTCGCGGACGCCAGTAAGCGCGCCCCAGTGAAAATCGAATTCCTTTTCCGTGACAATGCCCAGATTGTCCGTTATTTTTATACGGGACCCGGTCGCCTTTTCAAAATCGGCGTAAAGCTGCCGGACGGCATAGACATTTTGCCGGCTCAGGCGTTCGCAGGAGTTTATCTCGCCCCTTATCAGGGGATCGTCCGCCAGTTCGCATCCCGCAACGCCCAGCCCCAGAAGCGCGGCGCACAACCCGCGTTTCACTGCGGCCCCAAAAGGAAGACGTTTTTGTCCGGTCAGGATCTCTGTAGCCATCGATACCCTTTCTATCTATCTGAATGAACAGGGCAGGTATAACAAAAAATTACTATTATGTCAAAATAATTGCGGGTGCGGCGGGAACTTCCTGCGCATGGCCCTGACCGGCAAGGGCGCAGAAAAGCCCTGCCAGAACAATAATATGCCTTGGTGCGTATTTCCCTGTCATTTGAATGCTGCCTCCATGACAGGAACGCCATAAACAACGTTGATATTATCGCGCAGACGCATAACCTGAAAATCTTACCTCCTAATAAGGAAGCGGATATTCCTTCCGTACCGCGGCGATATCCTCAAAGACCGCATCCGCCAGCGCAATATCGGCCGATTCAATATTGGTCTTCAGCTGCTCCATCGTCGTCGCGCCGATAATGGCGGAAGTCACGAAAGGCCGGCTGTTGACGAAAGCCAGCGCCATCTGGCAGGAATCGAGACCGTGCTTTTTGGCAACCTTCATATAGGCCTTCACGGCTTCGCCGGCCTGTTCCGTATCGCGGTGGGACGGTCCCTTGAGCAAAGTCCAACGCGACCCCTTGGGCCGCTTGCCGCCGAGATATTTGCCGCTGATCATGCCCGTGGCCAGCGGCGACCATGCCAGAAGCCCGATATCCTCCATCAGCGCGGTTTCCGCCAGCTCCGGTTCGAATGCGCGGTAAAGCAGGCTGTATTCATTCTGGATGGAGGCCATGCGCGGCCAGCCGTTTTCCTGCGCAAGACGCAGATACTGCATCGCTCCCCACGCCGATTCGTTCGACAGCCCGGCATGACGTATTTTTCCCGCCTGCGCGAGGTCGCCCAGCGTCATCAGCACTTCGGAAAAATTGTCGATTGTTTCCTGCCTTCCGATTCCGGACGGATCATAGCTCCAGTAATCATCAAAATGGTAGCTTTCGCGGTTGGCCCAGTGAAGCTGGTAAAGGTCTATATAGTCCGTGCGGAGCCGCTTCAGGCTCCCCTCCACGGCTTCCATGATATTGCGGCGGTCGATCCGCGCCTGTCCGCCGCGGATCCACGGCAGGCCTGCGCCCGCAACTTTCGTCGCCAATATGACCTTATCCCTGTTCCGGCGTGCGGCAAACCAGCTGCCGATAATCTCTTCCGTTTTGCCATAGGTCGCAGGCGACGGGGGAACGGCGTACATCTCGGCCGTATCGAAAAAATTGACTCCGTTATCGACGGCGTAATCCATCTGTTCGTGGCCGTCCGGTTCCGTATTCTGAACGCCCCATGTCATCGTGCCCAGACAAATGAGGCTGACTTTTATGCCGGTCCGGCCGAGGCTGCGGTATTCCATCAATCGCGCTTCAGGTCCATGAGATCCCCTGTATAGGGTCTCGGAACGATACGATCTATCTCAAATCCCATGATCAGGGGGATGGTCCTGTTGAAGGCATCAACCTGCGCCCGGTCCACGGGCTGCCTGTTGATATTGACCCCTTCGAGAACCGGGTAGCCCGTCCGGGAATCCTGGCTGAACGTGCATTCAGCCAGGTTCGAGCGCGTCTCCCCGAAAGGACCCGTAAAAGTGTAATAAATCCTGTGCGCACTCTGAAACAGGTCGTACTGCACGAATCTGAACGAAGGGGGGTACTTTAAATTCAGTTCGAGAAATACGCGGCAGATGCCGACATGTATGGTTCCCTTTACCGGCTGCATCCCGAACCAGACAAGGAACGACAGGAAAAAGAAGACGCCTATCCCCGCATTCCGCCATTTCCGCAGAAATTCCTTCAATGTCCGTCTCTTCGGCGCCTTTTTCTGCGGGCCGACGCTTATCGTCCCTGTCTTTGCGGCGCTCATGATACGGCCTTGAAGCGTTCGCGCTCCTGGTCTTCCCTGGCCTGGTCGGAACGCATGACCAGCTCGTCAACGATTTCATCTATAACGGCACCCGTCAGCGCCGATTTCGCCTCGCCTTCTTTTTCCATCTTCAGCATGACGCGGCGCCTTATTTCCGTACGGGCGCTGCCCCCGGGGAAGGCGGCGGCCAGCATCTTGCGCGCGCGCGCGGCGCCCAGCCGGCCGTAGAGACGGTTGCGGATGGCGACGTCTTCCATGGATGTCGACAGCGCCCATAACTCAATGGGCCCCAGGGTGTTGATCAGAAACTGCTCATAACGCCCTTCATTCGTGCCAAGAACAAAGAGGGCCGGAGCGCCGGCCGCCGTCGGGCCGGTCAGCTTGTAGCGGATGATATTGCGGGCCGTCTCCGAAAGGCCGAACGTCTCCCTGACGTGCTCGACCGCCGATTCGGAAATGGCCGAACCGAGAACCCATATGCCCGTAGCCAGGTCGATCATGTCTTTGCTGAAGTCATCGAGCAGCTGAGAGGATAGAATGATTTGAACGCCGCGTTTCCGGCCTTCGCGCACGTCCCGGATGACCTGTCCGCGTACGGATTGCGACTTCGTCGTCCTGTGGAATTCGTCGTAGCACAGCCGCTTCGGCGTCTCGGATATTTCCTGCAATCTCATTTCGTGGTACTCGCGGAATTTCTCCGGTATGAACTGAATCGATTCCTTGCCGATCCACCAGCTGCGCACCAGAACATGCCGCGCCAGCATGTACATGATGGCCGTCTGACGATCGGAAATTTCATCGCCCTGGGGGGCTACATCCATCAAATCGAGGGAACAAACGCGGCATTCGCTGATATCGAACTGCGTTACGGAAGCAAGGATAGGCAATTCGCGGATGGCGGACGTAATCATCCTTTCAAAGGCATTGATAACGCTTTCAGCGCTGAACCCTACCGACGTTTCCTCCAGAAGGCTGCGTATCTGGGGGCGGCGGGCGGCCGTAATCGCATCCGAAAGCGTGGGAACAGCATGGCGCTGCGCAAGGGCGGAGACATGATACTGCCCCAGATCGAACATCTTGTCGACGATATCCCACCAGTACGGATCCGATGGCAAGTGTACGTTAAACTTTTGCAGAGCCTCATCAATGTCGGGATCAAGGCGCGGCAGATAAGGGCGCGGCTCCGCGTTGGCGGAAACATCGTCACGCCAGCGGAACATTTCATCGACCACCATGCCCGCCAGCTGCTGGATGCCGTCATACGGCTTTTCATGCCCCGGCGGCGTACAAAGCAGCGCCAGAAGCTCGACGAGATAGCTGCGCTCATCCGGCATGGGATAGCGACATCCCAGCTGCGTATCAAAGGGATTGACCGCAAATTTATGAGCCATTTGCAGACGGTAATAGGCCGCCTCATGCTGTCGCTGCATCGGCAGGGACTCCCTTATGAGGGAAATCAGGCCCGAAGAAGACGGGCCGATATCGATGACCGCCAGATAAGGAAGCTTCGTCAGGCCCGGAGATACGCACGTTCCTAAATTCATTGTGTTGAGCAAAACGGACTTGCCGGCGCCGGGCTGCGCGAAGACAAGGTCGAACCACGTCGTCGTTATGTGCGTTCCCGTCTGGTACGGCCAGACTTTTCCGTCCGGGGTCCGCAAAAGTATCGCGCCGTGCTGGAACGGGCTGGACGGCCTCTGCCACGGCAAGAGTTTCATGACCTCGAACATCGGGGCCACGCCCGTCGGCGCCGTGCCGGCGCAGTGAATGCCCATCGCGGATGACATCACGCAATCAAGGGGATCCCCGGAAAACTCGCTGACCTGGCAATACCCCCAGCTTTCCACGGACTGAACCAGAACGGACAGCCTGTTCTGGATAAGCGTCAGGTTGCGATCCGTTGCCGGCGCCCATGTCGCGAAGGAAATCCGCAACTTGACGACCGGTTCGCGGCGGGACAGGATTTCCAGACCTTCCAGAGAAAACTTTATCTGCTTGTTGAATGAATTCGTTACGCCGAGAATCGTTGCCGCGAAAGAGCGGAACGCGGTAGAGGCGGACCCGCCGCCCTCGACAAGGAAAGATATTCTGTACGGCACATCCGATTCAAAAAGGCGGTTCAGAAGCTGGGGGAACGGGCTCGCTTCCATCGGCCCCAGCGTCATGTCGGCTCCGGCCCAGTACAAATCGCCGACGCGGCAAACCGTACTGCTGATCACAGACGCGTCAGCGGCGGCAAGCTGTTGCCGCAAAGGCGGCCATATGATGTCGGACATATCAAACTTGCTTGTCGGCGCGCGCGGCGGAATCGGGTCTCCGGGCGCGCAAGCCCTCCATTCCTCATGGGCCTTGTAGGGGTAAAGATTATTGCGCACAGCGCGCAAGGCATCATGGGACGACAGCATCTCAACCTTGAACCCAAGCTCATCCAGGGCCGACAGCGTGCCCGAAACATAGCTTTTGTGCCTGTTCCGCAAGGCATCGAGCGCCGCAAGCGGATTCTGGGCATAACCGGCAGGCAGCCATTTCTTTTCGCGCGCTTCGCGCGCCGCGCGCTTCAGCTCGTTTTTCGTCAATATGGACGGCCTCGTCCACAGCACGAAATAGCATTCCTCGTAGGAAAGATATTTCGACAGGTGACGGACGCGCTCGTCAAAAACGTCGGTCATGTCGAGACCAATATTGTTGACAGCCTGACGGCTGGGGCGGATCAAGTGTTCCAGATGGCGGCGGATCCTCTCGGGATCGCGGACGAAATAAACCTGTATCGCATGGCCCTGGCGGTCAAAGCGCGCGCCGACCTTGATCGTTGCGCCTTCAACGATATGCTGGTACTCCTCATCGCCGATAACCTGCCGGCTCCCGTCTACGCGCAAATAGGTTACAAGGGACCCGTCTTCCGACACAAGCGTCGTTTCATCATCGACTGTTTCCAGGCGGATAAACGTCTCCACCGACTGCCGCAATGCCTTTTGAAACGGCATTATGAATCTTAAGAACCAGTTGCTCATAATTACCTATCGGATCCCCGGAAAACGCGACGCCAAACCCCATCCGACAGTATAAATGGTTTAGTCCTTTTGAAAAACAGCTAAATGGATGACGGAATTTTATAATCCGCAATCATCATGCGGCTTTTCCGGCAATGTCCCTGTACAGGTCCAGCCACTGGCGCGGAACCATGTCGCC
Organism: Pseudomonadota bacterium; assembly: GCA_016198545.1. Lineage (GTDB taxonomy): Bacteria > Pseudomonadota > Alphaproteobacteria > Micavibrionales > Micavibrionaceae > JACQIJ01. The sequence continues at coordinate 2,750 of JACQIJ010000096.1, read as the reverse complement.
GAAAGGCCCCCCTTTCGACCGCCAGAAAGCCAGAATCTGCGGAAACTGGTTAAATTCCAGGTCCGCTTCCTTGATAATGCGGCGGTCTAACGGAAAAAGCCGGACTCCCTCCAACTTTTTCTGACGCATCTCATAGGCCTTTTCGCTTATGTAATCTTTTAGAACGGAGGCCAGAATGAACGGATCGTCAGTACCCAGTCTTTTCCTTATATCCTCCCGGCGCTGCATGAAAATATCCAGCACCCGGCGCGCGGCATCGGCGACCGGCCCCTGTGATATGCGGGCCACATAGGCTGCGCGCGCAATATGGTGAAGATCGGCCTGGGGTATTTCGGGCAGCCATACCAGAACGCCCGACCGCATCACTGCAACCTGGTCCAGATTGAAGCACTGGTGGCAAAAAATACAAACGGTCGCCATATTGGTCGACCGCCGGTCCGTTGAAACGCCATTCAGGTAAAGGATGTCCTGATATTTTTGCGATTTAAAGCCGCAGCAACGGCAGGCGTAATCGTCGCGGACGAAAATCTTCTGTTTTTGCTCAACCTCCGCGGCGGCATCGGTCTTCGCCGCCTTTCCGGCAGAGACGCCCGAAACAGTTTGGGTATTGCCCGACCTGCGGGCAATACCCAGAATTAAAGGAATTGTATTCATGCCTAGTTGACGGAGAACGATACTTTGTTCAGCGTCGCAGCCGTCGCGTTCGCGCCGTTATTGCCGATCGTGTTCAGCATCGCTTCGTAGATAATCGGCAGAGCCAGCAGCGCGCCGCCCGCAGCAAGACGAATGGCGCCGTCTTTAAGGGCTGTCTGACCCGGGTTTTCGACGTGATCCTTGATCTTCATAATGCCCAGCACGCCCAGCAGGATGCCGAACATGTATGACAGGGCGGTCAGAAGACCGGGCAAGGATGAAATCGAATCCGTAATGTTGGAGCCGATTGAGCTGAAATTGTTACCCGCATGAGCCTGACCGCTTGTCATCATACCGGCGATGAAAGCAGCTCCGACCTGCAGGGAAGTGCGTTTTACTAACTTAATCATGATTGATCCTCCTCTTTTGACAACATGGTTAGTTAACTAAACATTATACCAAACTGCCCGATTCCCAAAGTGTTCTGGACAGCATTGATTAAAGGGCCGAGATTTACGGCAAGCGCGCCGCCGATAATATGGGTTACCCCCGCTATCATCGACGCCTGCGAATTGCCTTCGGCCACGGCCCTCATTATGAACAATCCCCGGAGAAAACTCGCCAGACCAAGGACGATCATAAACTTGATTATCGCGCTTATAACGGCATGCACATGCTGGACTTCCTGACCGGTCAGGCCGGTCGTATATTTCAGCTGCGCCGAGGTTGTTGTAACCGGACTGCCGAACAAGGACATCGACCCGGCCGTGATCATCGGACCGAACGCGAGCAACGTGCCACCGATAACAAACGTCATCAGCGTACCGATTCCGCCGGGTCCGCGGGGTCCTTCCTGCGCGGATTTCATCAGGCGGGAAATGCCCACCATGATCAGAACGATGCCCGCCGCAAAGGCAAAAAACTTGAACAGAAGATCGAGGGGCCCCAATATGTCCTTCATGAACGCAGCCATGACGGCATCGAGCCCGCCGGCCGAAGTCGCGCCCGAAAAGCCCGTATTGAAGTGGGGAATCATAAATTCGGCGACGGTGTTGTAGGCAGCCGTGATAACAACCGGCAAGGCGAAAAACGCGCCGCCGGCAAGCAGGCGCGCAACGCCTTCCCAGACGGTCGTCTGCTGCGGGTTGATCACGTGATCCTTGATCTTCAGCAATCCCCATACGCCAAGGACAAGCCCGAAAAGATAGGAAATGGCCGTCAGGAAAGCGGGGAAGGCCGCCGAGTGGAGCATCAAGTTGCATATGACGGATCCGATGCCGGGCCCGCCGCCGCCCAGCAGACCGCCGAGCGAAAAACCGAAAAAGCTGAAGCTGGTGGCGCAGTTCGCGCCTATATCCTCTGTCGAAACAAGCAATTGGGCGCCGCTGAGAACGGCGGCCAGAACGCCGCCAACGCCAAGACCGCCGCCGCCGCGGATCGTCTCGAACATCGCACTGTAAATGGCCGGAAGCGCGATAAGCGCGCCGCCGATGAGAAGCCTGATGACGCCCTCGCGCAAGCCTGTCTGCTGCGGGTTTTCGATGTGATCTTTAAGCTTGAGAATACCCGAAACGCCCATAATCAGACCCAGAAGATAACCGATCCCCGCAATCAGGGCGGGAACTCTTTCAACCGACTCAATGATTTTCGCCAGAATCTGGTTGAAGTCATTCAGAGGAACATAACTCATGGCGGAGCCGAGAAGACCGCCGATTGCCTGTATCGCCGCCATCGCGCCCACGCCGCCGCCGCCTACAGCGCTGCCGCCGCCAATCGTTCTGACCATCGCTTCGTAGATAATCGGCAGGGCCAGCAGCGCGCCGCCGGCGGCAAAGCGCACCAGCGGCTCATGCAGTTGCGTACGGCTGGGGTTTTCGACATGATCGCGCATCTTGAGGATGCCCAGAATGCCGAATACAAGAGCCAGAAAATAGGAAAGAGCCGTTATCAGGCCCGGCAAGCGCTCGCCCGAGGCAACAACGTTCTTGGAGATATCGCTCAGGTCATTGACGGCATAGGCGGCGTCGCCGGTGAAGCTTGCAAGCAACACCGCGCCTAAAAATACCGCAAAAATACGGCCGGAAAAACCCAACATCACACCCGTACCTCTATTAAAT
>JACQIJ010000107.1 GCA_016198545.1 Pseudomonadota bacterium | reverse complement strand
GCAACGACACCTGCCCTAACCGCGACCCCATTACTACCAGCTTACATAAAATTTTATGTAAATTCAAATTATTTTTTGTTATCGTTCTAACTGTTTGATTTAAAATAGCTAATTAGATCGTTCATATCGTCCGGCAGGGGAACTTCAAAGATCATCTCGTTGCCTGTCCGGGGGTGGATAAAAGAAATCTTCCACGCATGCAGGGCCTGACGCGGAAAGGCCATAATGGCCTCCTGTTCCCGATCCCCGTATCCCGCTTTTTTTAACAAAGAAACCGCTCCGGTGCGCTGTATCCCGTAAACGGCGTCGCCTACCAGCGGATGCCCCATATGCGCCATATGGACGCGTATCTGATGCGTACGGCCCGTTTCCAGACGGCATTCGAGAAGCGTTGATGCCGCGCCCAAATTTTTCTCGACAACATAATGCGTTATCGCTTCGCGCCCATTCTTTTTATTGACCGCCATTTTCTGACGGCTGACGGGATGCCGGCCTATCGGATCCTTCACCGCTCCCTTGCGGTGCACAGGCACGCCCCAAACCAACGCTTTATACAGACGCGTCAATGTACGGTCTGAAAGCTGTGAAGATAATGCGCGGTGCGCCGCATCGTTCTTTGCTGCGGCCATCAGGCCTGTCGTATCCTTGTCGATCCGGTGGATAATGCCGGGACGGCGCACGCCGCCGATTCCCGAAAGACTTTCTCCGCAGTGATGCAACAGCGCATTCACCAACGTTCCCGACGAATGGCCGGGCGCAGGATGAACAACCATGCCGGCGGCCTTATTGATGACGATAAGATCATCGTCTTCATAAATAACATTCAGCGGTATGTCTTCAGGCGCCGGAACCGCATTTTCCGGCAACGGCACGATAATTTCCACAACATCGCCGACGCGCAGTTTTTTTGCCGGATCACGGCAAACAGGGCCGTTCAGCGCAACAGCGCCATCCACTATCAGCGCCTTTATGCGCGAGCGGGACAGCCCCGAATCCCGCCCTGCCAGAAATACATCCAGACGCTGCCCGGAATCCTTGTCTTCTGCGCAAAATACCTGGACATTAAGCGCCTCATCGTCTGTCATGCTTCCGTTCATGGGGCGGCGCGTTTTATCATGCAGGGATCATCATAGGGATCCAGCGCGGTAGCGACAAAAATCCAACCCTCGGACATTGTGCCGCCATTCTTTTGCGCCGCATCCGTCTTCTCACCGGAGACATCATCCGATTTCGTTGCAAGGAAATTATCGCCGATCATTTCCGCACCAGATGATCTTGAATCTGATTCGATCGTCGCTGTTACAATGCGTTCCCCGTTCCAGCCCGGAACATAGTCTTTTCCGTCCGCCTGTACGCCTTCAATGTACGCTTCGTCTCCTATAATGACACCGCGCGGCGACAAAACCAGCATGCGTACATGACCCCGATGGCTGCGGCCACCAACCGCTTTAGCATTCACTATAACCGTAACGCGGCCATCCGCTATGCGATCAACCCCAATGGACGAAAATGAAAAGTCAGGGTGGCGGAAATAACGCTGCCATTGCGGCTCACCCAGCGCATCAACCGCCATAAGCCATGCGGCATCCGCGCCACCATCCAAAGGAGCGGACGTACCGAGGAGGATAAAACCCTGGCCTTCGTGCCCGGACATGGCGGAAGCATGAGCCGCCCGGCTGAGAACAGCCCCCGCGCCGCGCGGAAAAATGCGCTGCCACAATACCGTCCCGTCATAGCCCAGTTTCATTACCCAGCCGGCGTTGCGGCCATCGTCAATTTTTATTCTTCCCGCCGCGACGTATCCACCATCGCCCGCATCGCTAAGACCTTCGATGCGGTTGGGAATTCCCGGGCGGTACGCCCGGCTCCAGGCCTGTTGCCCGCCAGCCGTGAAACGCATCAACATCCCGTGCTGATCGGATTCCTGGGATCTGTTCACGGCATGCACGATCAGGACAAACCCATCATCATCCGCCGCATGAACGAGGCCTGCGGCATCATAATCGTAATCGCTGTCATCAATGACCTTTTCACTGCGAAAAGACCCATCGGAACTATACCATGACAGCCTGACCTGCCTCCGCTCCTTGCTGCTCCATCCTCTGATGTTTGACACGACAAGATAATCCCCCTTCTTAAGGACAATCATCTTCACGGGTACTTCGGCCTCTTTCAAGGGATAGAATTTTTCATTGAGAACCCGCCCGCGCCGATTCATTTCAAGAAGAACAAGGTCCAGCGGTCTAAAGCCCGCCTGCGCCACGGTACGACCTACGGCAAAAACCGTTCCCCCGTCTTTTGGAACACCGGAGAAAAGCTGTACCATTTCATGCTTCCCATCCCGACTGTACTTGGCATCCCATACAGTAGGCACACCCAGTTGTGGCGGATGCAGCGTTATAATTGCCTCAAAAGGCGTGCTGCACATCTGAGCGCCGGCTGGCTGGGAAAAACCGGAAAGAAAAACGATTATAAGAAGCAGGGTTGCACGACCGATATTCATGTTTTGCGCCCTTTCTGCTATGTCATAGCATATATGGCCTACAAAAACACGAAGGCAAAGCCCGGTGAGCGATAAAAAAAGGCGGATTTTGGTCATAAGCGATGCGTGGACGCCGCAAATAAACGGCGTTGTGCGCACCTATGAACATTTAGGAAAAGAAATTCGAAAACTGGGCCATGATTTCCGTGTCGTGGGACCGTCTGATTTTCCACTCCTAATGCCAATGCCGGGATACAGGGAAATAGAACTGGCCTTGTTTCCCTACCGCCACATGGCGCGCCTCATCGCGGAATACGATCCCACGACCATACATATCGCCACCGAAGGTCCTCTTGGCTGGGCAGGGCGGCGTTATTGCCGAAAGCGGAACATCCCTTTTACGACGGCCTACCACACGCAGTTCCCCGATTACATAGCCAAGCGTACGGCACGTTACCTGCCCTTCCTGCATCGCCCGGTAAAAATGATGGCCACATCATGGCTACGCTGCTTCCATGAACCGTCGGCGGGAATCATTACGACGACCCTCAGTCTGAACGAGGAATTAAAACAGAAAAAATACACATCGCCTCTCTACGCCCTGGATCGCGGCGTTGACCATGACACGTTCTATCCCGCGGAAACAGCCTTATTCCGCGATGCAGAAAAACCCATCGCCCTGTATGTCGGCCGCATAGCCATTGAAAAAAACCTTGAGGATTTTCTTTTAATGCATTGGGCCGGAACAAAAATCGTAGTTGGCGACGGTCCTTCCCTGAAGCGCCTGCAAAAAAAATACCCTGGCATCATCTTCACCGGCAAAAAGACAGGACGCGATCTGGCGGATCATTACCGCAGCGCCCACGTATTCGTATTTCCATCACGCACGGACACATTCGGCATTGTGCTTGCGGAAGCGCTGGCCTGCGGGCTGCCGATAGCGGCATATGACGTAACCGGCCCGCGCGATATTGTCACGGAAAGCTTTCTGGGTGTCCTTCATGATGACAATCTGTCGCAAGCCGCACATCGCGCGCTGGAATTAACGGACTATGCGAACATGCGCGCCGCGCATGCCCGCGAGCGCTATGCATGGGACGTCATTGCGCGGCAGTTTCTGGACATACTGGATATAACGAAAACCTGATCTTGAAAGGTCACGGAAAAAGCATTTCTCTTTTCCATCCATCGCCGGAACGCGTATATAGAATCCTTGTGTGAAGACGAAATGCGCCTGCCTGCCAAAACTCAATGCGTTCAGGCTTCAGACGATATCCGCCCCAGTAAGGGGGACGAGGGATATTTTCATCTCCCTGATATTTTTTCTCCAGATCCTCTATCCTTTTTTGCAGCATTCCGCGACTTTCAAGCGTACGGGATTGCTGTGATGCACATGCGCCGATGCGGCTGCCGCGGGGTCGGGAAGAAAAATAGTCATCCGACTCTTTATCTTCCACCTGCGATACGGAACCTTCGACATGAATCTGCCGATCTAAAGTCTTCCAGTAAAAAAGAATCGCGGCGTAAGGATTTGCCTCAATCGCGCGCCCCTTCCGGCTCTCCCGGTTTGTATAAAAAATGAAACCTCTCTCATCGTAACCCTTAAGAAGCAGAGTGCGGACCGACGGACGTCCGTATTCATCCGCCGTCGCCAGACACATGGCATTGGGATCATTCGAATCCGTAGCCTCGGCCTCTTTAAACCATTGAGAAAAAAGAGGGAACGGATTTTCAGACATCTGTTCCGCCGTTTCGGCCTCATTTATGTTGAAACTTTGCATTTTTGTATACTTTGCGCCTTTATTTTGCCCTGATTACACACTACATATGTCCTTGTTACAGTATCTTTATCAAACTCGGAAAGAGGATTACACATGAAAAAATTCGCAATGGTTGCAATAGCGGTCGCCGGATTGTCGCTGGCGGGATGCCAGACGACCGACTGGGGTTCAAAGCAAACGATCGGAACGGGCGTTGGCGCCGTTGCCGGCGGCTTGGCCGGTTCGCAGGTAGGCGGCGGCTCGGGCCGCCTGTGGGCGACAGGCGCAGGCGTTCTGCTCGGCGCCCTTGTCGGCAGCGAAGTAGGGTCGTCCCTTGACCGCGCAGACCGTATGTATATGAGCCAGGCGCAAAGCGGCGCGCACAATGCCCGCATCGGGGAGACTATTTCATGGAACAACCCGGAAAGCGGGCACAGCGGTTCCTATACCCCGACGCGCGACGGTACAAGCTCCAGCGGCAGCTACTGCCGCGAATACCAGCAGACGATTATGGTTGGCGGCCAGAAAGAAACGGCCTACGGAACGGCATGCCAGCAGCCCGACGGAAGCTGGGAAATCGTAAACTAACAGATACAGGAAAAATGAATGCATTAAAAAAAGGCCGCAGAACGCGGCCTTTTTACTATTCCCTCTGTTCGCCACCCTTGCGTTCGCGGCCTTCCTGCTTGTCAATGGCCTCAACCGGAACGCCTTCTTCTCCGCCAGGCGCGGCTGCTTTCTGTCGTGTCCCGGTCCCGGTACGGCCCAATGCGGGCGTTGCGTACGCATGCGCGGGCGTTGCGGGCGCGGAAGACGGCGCCAACTTCTTCGCCACAGCAGCCGATGGCTGCAGCGACAGCTTGCGCGCCGCAGCGATATCCCGCTGATACGAGGGATCGCGCATTGTCATCTCAATGGAGCTCTTTACGCGGCTGAAACCTTTGTCCGCGCCGCACATCTCGACCAGATGACTCATCGTCACATTCCCGCCTTCGCGGTAATGCCCTATGATCTTAAGACCGAAATCCTTGAGGGATTCCCATGTCGTCTTGCCGCGCTCCCCTTCAAATTCCCGACGCGCCGCCCATT
>JACQIJ010000097.1 GCA_016198545.1 Pseudomonadota bacterium | reverse complement strand
GGATAGAGAGATTACACAGGATTTCAATGATGCGCACAGCGGAACCAAGGTTGTGCCGCCGGCCCGTATCTATGGGCATGCGATGTCTGCCGTAACTCAGCAGGACCTGATGGATAAAACGGTCGAGGGCGCAAAAAAACATCCGTTCCTCTACACCTTTAACGCAAGATGGAGCGCACTGCAGGATGCGCAGCAATGGGACGATAGCAATCTGAACATTTGCTTCAATGATTCATCATTGCTGATGTGCAACCGGTTTGGAGGAATGCTACAGACTGTCGTGGAAAACCGCGATCGCCCTCTTCCCGAGAAGATGGCGGCAGCACAACGATTTTTCAATCAGTACATTACCTATACAAAGGATGAAAGCACATTTAAACGCACGATTGAAGGAGACAAAGACACAACTTTTGAAGATCTGCGCCAGATGATGGCCGATAAAATCGGCATGCCGTTAAGCCAGGGCGCAGATAAGAATAAAGAAAGATCTACAGTTAAAGGCGACGTCTGGCAGACTTCATGGGAAACCCTGGTAAGGAAATTCGGCGACTGCGAAGATTACATGGAGGCAAAAAGGCAAATGTTGATCGCTATGGGCGTTCCGGCCGACCGGATGTACGCAGTCATAGGCTACAGCAAGATAGGGGATAGTCAGCTGCCGAAAAATCCGGACGGCAGCATCGACCATGAAAAAATGCAACAGGATGAAAGATACAAGGTCGGCGATCGCTATTATGGCGGGCATGCGACGCTGGTTGTGGTCGATGAGGACGGCAGGGTGTATGATCTGGAGAATTATTCCGCCAATCATGCATGGGGAAAAATAGACCCGGCCGATGAAAAATCAGAAAAATTCGTGCCAATGTATGCGTTTGGCGAAGGCGGCATTTACGCATTTGAAGGCGGGGATTCTGACTTGTTTTCCTCTATCAAGGATCAGATAACGGAAAGGGCGACTGCGGGCATGGAAAAACCCGCCCGCGCTGTTACTTCGCCGCAGGACAACCCATAGCTATTCCTTCTTTCCGAAATATCTGAAAAACTCGTTGTCCGGCGACAGGATAAGGCGCGTATCCGGATTGGCCAGCGTGTTGCGGTATGCTTCCATAGACCGCATGAACCCGTAGAAATCCTTATCCTTGTTGAAAGCTCCGGCATAGGTTTTGATCGCTTCCCTGTCGCCTTCGCCGCGCAATATTTGTGCGTCCCGCTCGGCTTCCGCCATGATTACGGTCCGTTCCTTTTCGGCGGTTGAACGTATTTCCAGCGCTTTTTCCTCGCCCTTGGCGCGCGTTTCCGTTGCGCGCTCCTTCAACTCGGAAATCATCCGGCGTACTGTGGACTGGCGCAGTTCTGGCGTCAGATCCGCGCGGACGATGCGGATATCGACGATTTCAATGCCCAGCCTGTCGTCCTCAATTTTCTTGTTCACGCGCGCGCGGATGGCCTGCATGACCGCAGCTCGTTCGGGGGATAGAAGTTCGCGCAGCGTCCGCTTGCCCAGAATGGTGCGGGTGGCATCATTCATGATGCTTTCCAGCCGCTGGTTGGCATCGGGAATCGTGCGCAGCGTTTTCATGAAGCGCAAGGGGTCCGAAATGCGGTAGCGCGCAAAAGTATCAACGACAATCGGCTCGCCGCTTGCCGCCGCATTGCCGCTGCGCGCGGCGTTCTCGGATTCTTGATTAAGGCTCGGATCCGTGGTGCTGGCGATGACCATTTGCGCGGGCGGCGGATCGACCGAAAGGATGCGGCGGTCGAAACGGCGCACTTCCTGCACGACCGGGATTTTAAAATGCAGGCCGGGCCCCTTGATGTCTCCTACGGGCTGACCGAGCTGGAGAACGATCGCCTGTTCCCTTTGGTCCACCGTAAACACTGCCATCGTTGCAAGGACGATTGCTGCGCCAAGGACTATCAGGAATATGCCTTGTTTCATTTTCATGGCGTCTGGCCTCCCGTTGTTTCATTGCCGGCTGCCGGCTTCAGTTCGTTCAGAGGCAGATAGGGAACGACGCTCGACCCGCTTTTTTCATCCAGTATGATTTTTTGCGCGTTCTTCAGGACGTCTTCCATCGTCTCTATATACATGCGCTTTTTTGTTACGTCCTGGCCCGTTTGATAGGCTTCGTAAACCGCATTGAACCGTTCGGCATCGCCCGTGGCGCGGGCGATGGCGGATTGCTTGTAAGCCTGCGCCTCCTGCAGCATCTTGATAGCCGCGCCGCGCGCCTTGGGAATGATATCTTCCCGGTACGCGCCGGCGCGGTTCTGCACGTCGAAAGCGTCCTGTTTCGCGGATTGAACGTCCTGGAAGGCTTCCTGGACGTCCGGATGCACTTCGGCTTCGCGGATCAGAACCTGCGTGATGTTAACGCCGGATTTGTATTCATCGAGATTCCGGGACATGATTTCCCGCGCACGGCTGGCTACGGCGTCACGGGATGTCGTGATGATGGGGAACATCTGCGTCTGGCCGACGACCTCGCGTATTGCGCTTTCGGCGACTTTCTTGATCGTGTTTTCCTGATCGCGGATATTGAACAGGAAATCCTCCGCAGATTTGACGTTCCAGTGCACTTCCAGATCGATGTCTACGATATTCGCATCGGATGTCAGCATCAGGCTTTCCTCCGCGATATCCTGTTTGGCGCCCATGCTGCCGCGCCCAATGCTCTCGCTGAAACCAATGCTCATGCGCCGGACTTCGGTGACGTTTACCTTGGCCACTGTTTCAACCGGCCACGGGAGGTGGTAATGCAGGCCTTCATCTGCGGCTGTTGCGCTCCATTCCCCGAAGCGCTGTACGACGCCATGCTGGCCGGGAACGATGATGTAAAGACCGCTGGCAAGCCAGAGCGCCGCGACGGCCAGAAGCGCAAGCCCCAGCATTTTCCCGCCGTCCATCCCGCCCGGCATGACCTGACGCAAGTTTGCCTGCGCGCGGCGCAGCACTTCATCCAGATCCGGGGGCGGTTCCCCGCCGTAGTTTCCGCCGCCCCAGGGGGGGCGGCTGCCCTGGTTGTTGTTGTTTCCCTGACCCCAAGGGTTCTTTTTACGCTTGTCGTCCATTTTTCTTGCTTTTCCTCTTGTTCGGCCGATACATAACAATATCCGTTTCAGGGCGGAAAACAACCCTGCGGGGGTTAAAAGGTTATGTCAGCCGTTGCGAAAGATGATGTCATAAAAGCGTTGCGCGCCGTTCGCGATCCGGCGGCGGGCGCGGATATCGTTACGCTGGGCGCGGTTCAGGGTCTGCAGGTGACGATGGATGGGCGCGTTCTGTTTTCTCTGGCGGTCGATCCGGCCCGGGGGCCGGCGCTCGAATCCCTGCGGCAGGAAGCCGAACGCACAGCCGCTTCCGTTCCCGGCGTTACCGAAGCGCGCGCCGTTCTGACATCCGAAAGACCCGCGCCGGATCCGCATGGCATGAATAAAAACCCGCCGCTGAAACTGCCCGTTAAAAAAATCATCGCGGTCGCCTCCGGCAAGGGCGGCGTCGGGAAATCGACGGTCGCCTTCAATCTTGCCTGCGCGCTGGCACGGTCGGGGCGGAAGGCGGGATTGCTGGACGCCGATATTTACGGGCCGTCCGTGCCGCGTCTTGCGGGCGTGGGCTTCTGCAAGCCGGAAACGAAGGACGGGAAACTGCAGCCGCTGGAGGCTCATGGCCTGAAACTGATGTCTATAGGTTTCATGGTGGAGGAAGAAAAGCCGATGATCTGGCGTGGGCCGATGGTGCAGACTGCCCTGTACCAGATGCTGCGCGACGTGGCGTGGGGAACGGAAGACGATCCGCTTGATGTCCTCGTGGTCGATATGCCGCCCGGAACGGGCGATGCGCAACTGACTCTTGCCCAGAAAGTTCCCCTTGCAGGCGCGATCATTGTCTCCACGCCGCAGGATCTCGCTCTGATCGATGCGCGCAAGGCCATCGAAATGTTCCGCAGGACGAACGTGCCGGTGCTGGGCGTTATTGAGAATATGAGCTCTTATATATGTTCTTCGTGCGGGCATGAGGATCATATCTTTGGCCACGGCGGCGCAAGGGCGGAAGCGGAAAAGCGCGGCGTGCCGTTCCTCGGCGAAATCCCCTTGCGTTCGGAAATTCGTGAACGTTCCGATGCGGGAATGCCCCTGGCAGAGGATTATTTCCGCTCCATCGTCACGAAACTGTATTCCGCGTGATCCTCGCGCGCGGTTTCACGCCATTCAGTTTTATCGAGTTCGGGAAAGAACGTATCGCCGTCGATGGTTCGGTGAACGACAGTCAGATAGATGCGTTGCGTTACCGGCATGGCGGCTTCGTAAATCTGCGCGCCGCCGCAGATCATGATTTCATCCACGCCGTCCTGCGCGGCCTGTTTCTTTGCCAGTGCCACTGCTTCTCCTGCCGTTCTGACTGAAACGATGCCTGATGCGGCAACATCGTTGCGGCTGATGATGATATTCAGCCTTTTCGGCAGCGGCTTTCCGCCGATGCTCTCGAACGTCTTGCGGCCCATTATGACGGGCTTGCCTGTCGTCATTTTTTTGAAATGCCTCAGGTCTTCCGGGATATGCCACGGCAGGCCGCCATCGCGTCCGATGACCCGGTTTTCCGATATGGCGGCGATGGCGCAGACGATAACATTGTCCATACCGGATACTAGCACATGGGTGGAGTTTTTGCAGGTCAGGAAAGCGTCTGGCGGAGGAAGCGGCCCGTTTCTACAATACGGTCATGCTTGTTGCCCAGCGCAAGGCCCGTTTTCACTGTTTCTATGAGATAGCTGAAAGTCTTTGCGCCGCGGCCGGTTTTAAGCACGTCGCCCACATTGTTGTTCCACTGGCGGAATACTGCGCGGAGAGAGGGGTTTTTAAGTTCGAGAACCTCCGCTTCATAAATGTTTTCCAGCTTGTCGAGGTCATTCACCCACTGCGCGTCGGCAGAGCGCTTCGCCACATAATTCTTCCCAGAGCGCGATTTTCGCCGGATGGTTCTCGAAAATAATATTGATTGCCAGCCGTTCGATACGGATTTTCTCCGCTTTCGTAATGGGATCGTTCCAGGTGAAGTCGTTGGTGATGACTTCCTGCAGGTCATGTACCTCGATCATTTCCGACAGCCGCGCGATATCCGTTCCCTCCGGACTCAGATGGCGCAGCATGTCGAGCAGGGTTTCGATATGGTTATGAAGCGACTGGACTCTCGGTTTGACGCCGATCTGGTTCCATCCTTCGCGGTCGACAAAGTTTGTCCGGAAAGCGGCGATGCGGGGTCGCAAATGTGCGGGCATTTCCGTGAACGCGCGGAAGTTCTCCAAGATATTGCGGTCGGAAAAGCGGCAGGAGATTTCAGAGATGAATCTCCCGTCGTCACAATCGATTCCGCCGTGCATGTCGCTCCTGCTTTCTACCATTTTAGAACAGGCGCAGACTAGCAATAAATACGACAAATATCAAATTATGGCAATTTATACAGCCACCTGCGCCTTGATATGCGGATGGGCGTTGTAGCCGACCAGTTCGAAATCCTCGAACTTGAAGCCGAAGATATCCGTTACATGCGGGTTAAGGTGCATTTCCGGCAGGGAATAGGGTGCGCGCGACAACTGCTCCCGCGTCTGCTCGAAATGGTTCGTATATAAATGCGCATCGCCGAACGTATGGATGAATTCGCCGGGCTTCAGGCAGCACACCTGCGCCACCATCATCGTCAGCAGGGCGTAGGAGGCGATATTGAAGGGAACGCCGAGGAAGATGTCGGCGCTGCGCTGGTACAGCTGGCAGGACAACTTGCCGTCCGCAACATAGAACTGGAACATGCAGTGGCAGGGGGGGAGGGCCATTTTTCCAATATCCGCCACGTTCCACGCCGACACGATCAGGCGGCGGGAATCCGGGTTTGTTTTTATCATGTGGATGAGGTTCGATATCTGGTCTATCGTACGACCGTCCGTTGTGGGCCATGACCGCCACTGGTGACCATATACGGGGCCGAGGTTGCCGCTCTTGTCCGCCCATTCGTCCCATATGCGCACGCCGTTGTCTTTCAGATACTTGATATTCGTATCGCCCGCAAGGAACCACAGCAATTCATGTATGATCGATTTCAGGTGCAGTTTTTTGGTCGTGACCAGCGGAAACCCCTCGGAGAGGTCGAAGCGCATCTGGTGGCCGAAAACGCTTTTCGTTCCCGTTCCGGTGCGGTCTTCTTTCGCTGCGCCGTTCTCCATCACATGGCGTAAAAGGCTTAGATATTGCTGCATCGCGTTCACTTTCTATTTTGACTTCGACGGTTTCCCTGAATATAAAGCGATTCGGGTTTCAAGGAAAAAGCATTGAAATTATGAAGCAAAACGACATTCTGACGATCTTCGATCTGGATGACACGCTGATTCAGACCACAAAAGCGACCGCGCTGCATGAAAAGGAATTTTTCGCCGCGCACGGGCTTTTCTACACGCGGCGGGAAAGGCAGGCGCGCCTTATCGGCCAGCCTTATGATATTTTCATCAGGAACCTGCGCGACGATTTCCGTTGCGCCAACGGACGGGACATGCCGGATGGCTTCGCCGCCGATCTGCGGCAGATGTACCGGGACGCTCTGGCGCGCGGCATTGAAATGACGCCAGGCGTTGCGGACGTTCTGCAATGGATGCGGCGGGAAGGACGTGCACGATGCATCGCATCCAACAGCAATTCCGTTTTTCTGCCGTGGAAGCTGGAAATATCAGGGCTTGATGCCCATTTCAATTTTCATGCGGACGCGGAGGGCCTCCGCAACGCTTTCAGCAAGGACGAGGTGGCGGCCGGTTGCGGCAAGCCTGCGCCCGATTTGCCGCTTTACGCGGCGCTGCAAATGGGCGGCTATCCCACGGACCGCTGCATCATGGTGGAGGACAGCGTACCGGGGGTTCGGGCCGGGCGCGCTGCGGGCATGTTCGTTATCGGCTTCGCGGGCGATGCCGAGTGCGGTGAGGAAGGGATTGAAATGTTGTTGTCTTCCGGCGCGGATGTGGTTGCGTGCGATATGGAAGATGTCCGGAGGGCCATCGCGCAGCGATATGATTTTTTATGTCATTAGTCTTTGATTTTTCAGGTTTTTGCCCTATAATGGTAGTTGCCGGGCTTGCCCCGGCTACGACGCTAAACGCTGTCGCGGAATAGACGAAGTGGACCCGGGGGCAGTGCCCGGCGGCTCCACCATCTGGCAGAAGCTCCTCCGGGCGCGCTGCCAGCCGGCGGGGCCGAAACAGGATCGACACGCGCAGTAAAGGCGAAAAGCGGCGTCCGGCATGGTATCCGCCGTTATCGGGCCAGGCACTCAAATGCCAACGACAACTACGTCGTAGCGAATGACAACTCCGCCACTGGCGAAGCTGTTGCTGCTTAATCGCAGGTAGTAGCTACACACCAATCCCTGCGATCTAGACAATCGCAGGTGGGGCCCGGGCCGAGCCTCGCAACAGAATCGGCCCATTTTTATTG
>JACQIJ010000115.1 GCA_016198545.1 Pseudomonadota bacterium | reverse complement strand
GCCAAAGGGGATTTAATCGCCCTTCTGCCGGATGTGACGCTGGAGTTCTGCGAAAAAATAAACGAAATGGACGGATATGACCCCGTCACGCCACCGGACGATAACGGGACATGCATCAACACGGGCGCAGCGGCCCGGTTTGACGGCGGCACGACGTACGACGATGCAACGACCAATACATTCGGCGGCGTCAACCCCGTGCCCGTCGCCGTCCGCCCGGCGATGGACGGATGCGTCAAATGCGCGGATGGAAGCTATCATTACTTTCACGTCCTTCACGCCAGATAGGCGCGGACGATATCTTTTTCATCAGCCCCGGAAAGCATGAAATCGGCCTGCAGCGGCAAAGACCGCCCAAGAAGCGTCAGATACTCTTCCCGTTTTACTTCGTACGCGCCGAATTTTTTGATGTGATCGTTCACAATCTGCGCATCGAACAGCCTGAACCCGCCTTTTTGCAGCCGCGCGCACAGATGAACGAGGGCAACCTTGCTGGCGTCCCGCTGCGCGGAAAACATGCTTTCCCCGGCAAAAAACGCGCCAATGGCAAGCCCGTATACGCCGCCTGCCAGCGCGCCATCCTTCCAGCATTCGACGGAATGGGCAAAGCCCTTTTCATGCAGCGCAATAAACAGATCGCGTATGCTCCGGTTAATCCATGTGTTCGGGCGTCTTTCCGTCGCAGCGGCGCACCCGTCTATGATGCCCGTAAAATCCGTATCGATGCGTACGTCATACGGGCCGGCCAAAACGGTTTTGCGCAGGCGGCGGGAAACATGCAGGCCGTCTATCGGCATCAAGGCTCGAACGGGAGGGTCGTACCAGTAGAACTCTTCGGCATCCGCGCCATCGGCCATCGGAAACATGCCGCAACAATAAGCATTCAAAATATCTATCAGGGAAACAGGCTCAGGCACGGCATGCCTTCCTTACATCATTTCCGCGCGGCCAGCTTTTTCTCCAGCCAGTGGATATTGTAGTCGCCGGACGTAAACTCGGGCTGTTCGATAATCCAGCGATGCAGCGGCAGCGTGGTTTTAACCCCGTCCACGACGGTTTCAATGATAGCGCGCCTTAAACGCCGGATGCATTCATCGCGGTTGCGCCCGTGTACAATCAGCTTCCCGATCATAGAGTCGTAATAGGGGGGAATGGCATAGCCCCCGTAAATAGCGGAATCAAAGCGTACGCCCAGGCCGCCCGGCGCATGAAACTGCCTGATCGTTCCGGGGCACGGCGCGAATGTATCCGGGTCTTCGGCATTGATGCGTATTTCAATCGCATGGCCGCGGAATCCGATGCGGTCTTTCTGTATGGACAGCGGCTCGCCTGCGGCCACTCTTATCTGCTCCGCGATCAGATCGAGCCCGGTGATCATTTCCGTCACGGGATGTTCGACCTGGATGCGCGTATTCATTTCCATGAAATAGAATTGACCGTTTTCATACAGGAATTCGATAGTGCCCGCGCCGACATATCCCATCTTGCGTATGACTTCGGCAGCCAGCGCGCATACGTCGTCACGCTGCTTTTCAGTCAGGGCGGGCGACGGGGCCTCCTCGACCAGTTTCTGGTGTCTGCGCTGCGTGGAACAGTCGCGCTCGCCCAGAGAAACCGCGTTGCCGTGCATGTCGCCGAAAACCTGGATTTCTATATGGCGCGGCTTTTCGAGGTACTTTTCTATATAAACCGTATCGTCGCCGAAATTGGCTTTCGCCTCGCTGCGCGCGGTCGAATACTGCTCCTTCATTTCCTCTTTCTTGCGCACGACCTTCATGCCGCGCCCGCCGCCGCCCGATGCCGCCTTTATAAGCACGGGATATCCGGCTTTGTCGCCGAATTTCACGGCATCCTCGACGCTGGTTACCGCGCCATCGGAACCCGGCACGACCGGCAGCCCCAGATCCCTCACCGTCTGTTTGGCTACGACCTTGTCGCCCATCGCGGCAATATGCTCCGGCTTCGGCCCGATGAAGGCAAAGCCGTGCTCGCCTACCATGCGCGCAAACTGTTCGTTTTCCGACAGGAAACCATATCCGGGGTGAATGGCATCCGCCCCCGTCACCGTCGCGGCTGACAGTATGGCAGGAATGTTCAGGTAGCTTTGCTTGGATTGCGGCGGACCGATGCAAACGCTTTCATCGGCCAGGCGCACCGCCATCGCATTGGCATCCGCCGTGGAGTGAACGACGACTGTTTCAATTCCCATCTCGCGGCAGGCGCGAATAATGCGCAACGCGATTTCTCCACGATTGGCTATGAGAATTTTTTTGAACATGCCGCGACAGCTCTACTCAATAACCATCAGGACATCGCCGAATTCGACCGGCTTTCCATTTTCGGCGAGTATCTGCGTCACGGTTCCGGCATGGGGAGCCTTGATGGGGTTCATCACTTTCATAGCCTCAATGATCAAAAGCGTATCGCCCTCATTCACGCGATCTCCTTTTTTCACGAAAACGGACGCGCCCGGTTCCGGGGAAAGATAGGCCGTCCCAACCATCGGAGACGCAATCGCGCCGGGATGGTCGGCAGCAACATTCGATGGCGCATCGGTGCTGGGCCTTTGCGGCGCGCCGGGATCGGCAGACATCGGATGGCCATTCCCGTTCGGCGCGGCGGCATGATGAACGGGGCCGTGCGCGTGGCTTGCGCCCTTGCTGACGCGGATGACCTGATCGCCCTCAACGACTTCAATCTCCGTCAGGCCGGTTTCATCCAGCAGGCCCGCGAGTTTTTTGATCGCCTTGTCATCAATTTTCATATGATACCCTCTTCGTCATAGCCGGACGGTTCTGCTTAAAGAATGAGGGTGAAAAAGTCAAAGGCCGCATGCTGTGCTGCCGCTCTTAATTTTGTACCGTGAAAAATGGAAACGCCTATTTTGGGCATCCTGAAAAGAGGCGCACATCATCTATACCTGTTTTGCCTTTTAGTTTGCTATCTGCGAGCAGGCGTACATAGGCTTCAATGGCGCTTGAATTACTAACACCGTAAAGTATATGGTCATGGAAAGTTTCCCGATTAAATGATCCCATAATATCTTCGGTAAGCTGATCCAGTACTTTCTGCGTGGCATCACGGTCAATTGCTGGATCGCTATCTCCGACTGTGACATTCGCAGATATTGAAATATCCTTATCGGACGTACACGCTGTAACCTTGTAGAAGCCATCCTGCGCATATGCCCCGGTAGTGGCAGCCCCAAAAGCGGCAATGGCGATTCCTGGGAATATCTTTTTCATCTCTGTCTCCTATGCAGGTCAAGAATAGCCATAACTATTGCTCTGGCAAAAAGCAAGATTTTTTTACCATACTGCGATATTGGCATTTAAGGACTGTATTCCCAATATGACTTTGTAAGGCATGACGGGAGTATTACCGCCGCTTTCCTGCCGTCCCCCCCTGAAGGCGAAATTTTGAATAGAGTCTCTGCAGATAATTCTCGAGAAAATGAACGAATTGACAGGTTTTTGCGTTTCAAGAGTATAAAATCAGGATAAAAAAATGAAGAAAAACAGGCTATTGGGACGGGGTGCGCCTGAAAAACGCAAGCGCTTCTTCATACCCCGCAGGGCCCTTTCCGGCAATCACGGCGGCGGCGAGGGGCGTAATGTAGGAGTGGTGCCGGAACGGATCCCGGGTTTGCGGGTCGCTCAGGTGTACTTCCACGACCGGGCCGCCGAAAATTTTCAGCGCGTCATGGATGGCAACGGATGTATGGGTATAGGCGGCGGCGTTGATGATGATGCCGCCGTACGCGCCACGGGCCTTTTGGATCCAGTCGACCAGTTCGCCTTCGTGGTTGGACTGGCGGAAGTCGATTTCGTGGCCCAGTTCCTTCGCTTTCGCGCGGCAAAGATTTTCAATGTCGACCAATGTCTGCGTACCGTAAATCTCCGGCTCCCGGACGCCCAGCATGTTCAGGTTCGGGCCGTTGAGAATCAGGATGCGGGGCATTACTGTCCGGTTTCCGTTTTTTCTTCTGCCGCAGAATTTTCACCGGAAAGTATTTTGTCGAAGACTGCGGCATCCGGCATGCCGTGCGTGAGATTGAAAATCCTGCCATTTATATAGAAGGTCGGCGTCGCCTTTATATTCATGATTTGGGCGATCCGCAGCGTTTCCAGCAGAGAAAACGTAACGGCAGGGGACTCCATTTCGTTTTCCAGACGCACGGCATCCAGACCAAGTTTCTCCGCAAGAATGCCGATTTCGTAGGATTCAACCGGCGCATCGCGCGCTATCAGGATATCATGCATTTCCCTGAATTTTCCCTGCAGGGCGGCAGCAAGGGCCAAGCGCGCCTCGAACACGGACGGCTCCATGAAAACGGGAAGATGGCGTACGATGAATTTAACGTCCGGATGGTTTTTGCGCGCCTCGGCCATGACGGGCTCAAGCGCGCGGCAGGCAGCGCAGCGGTAATCAAGAAATTCGACAACGGTCTGTTTCGCATCCGCAGGACCGAAGAAAGCCCCCAGCGGCGCTTCATGTATAGCCTTGCGCGCGTGATAGACGGCCCAGACCTTGTATCCGCCGAACAGAACGGCGAGCGCGAAAAACGAATACAGAAATATTTTCTTCCAGTTCCTGCGCATGGTTACGGCTTATTACTGGCTGCCCTTGCGCGCTTTGGCAACAGCCTCCTTCATGGCGTCCAGCCCCATATAGCCGGGAGCCAGCATGTCGCCGATAATGAAGGCGGGCGTTCCGCGTATGCCAAGATCGCGCGCGACGCTGACGCTTTGTTCAACCATGTCGCGCACTTCCTTGCTGTCGGCGTCCTTTTTCATTTTTTCGACGTCAAGGCCGATGTCCTTTGCCGCGCTTTCCAGAGACTGAACGCTGCGCGCCGCGCTGCCCTTCATCAGCGCAACGTGATATTCAAAGTATTTACCCTGTTTATGAGCCGCCAGCGCCCAGCGTGCGGCATCCTGCGATGCGGGGCTCAAAATCGGCATTTCGTGAAAAACGACCTTTACGTTTTTGTCTTGCTCGACAAGCTTTACGACATCCTCGACCGCTTTTTTGCAGTAGCCGCAGTTATAGTCGAAAAACTCGACCACCGTGACGTCCCCCTTCGGGTTGCCCGCGAACGGCGCGGCGCCATCCGCCAAAAACGCCTTATGCTTGGAAATCCGTTCCGTGAATTGCTTCGCTTCCACGTCGGCCTGGTTTTTCTGGTATTCAGTCAGGGCCTCGACGATCACTTCCGGATTTTTAATGAGGTAGTCGCGGATAACCGGACCGATCGCCTCTTTCTGCGCAGGGGTGAAGGCATCTTCCGCCACAGCCGGACGGTTGGCTCCGGCAACAACATAAATCAAGGCACAGGCCGCCACGGCTCCGGCCAGAACAATCGTCTTTCCTGAAAATCTGGTCACTTGCATCTCCCGTTTCGTTAAATTCCACGCGACATCAATATTCTAGTTTTATGTATGCATGCCTGTCACCGGTAAAATTCGCATCGGCAGCACTTTTAGTTTCAGCCTTTCTTTTTTCCGGCTTGATCGATGTAAGACAATATGTCCTGCGCCCGCAGCCAGAAACGCGATCCATTTTCCAGATCTTTCAGGGCCGCTTCAGCCTGCCTTTTCGCATAATCATAATCCTGCTTCAAAACCGCCTCTTCAGCCAGATAGAGCTTGGCAACGGGCTCCTGCCCCTTGCGGCCATAGGCGGTAGCCAAAAGCCGGAAGATGCGCCCCGACCGGGGTTCATCCTGCGCGGCGCGGTCCAGTTGACCGATGGCCTCATCCAAGCGTTCGGGATGACGTTCCGCGGTTTCAATCAGACCCTGCGCATAGGCAGTGCGGATCAGCGGCACCTTGGCATCGATTACCACAGCGCGGCTATAGAGCGGCAGGGCTTCCTCGACCCGTCCGAAATCGGTCAGCATCTGCGCTTTCAGTTCAAGAAAATAGGGATTTTCCGGCTCCCGCGCCAGAAGACCGTCCATGCGGCGCAGCGCGTCATCCACCTTGTTCTGGCGGTAAGCGGCAATGGCGCGGGCGTAATCGGCGGCGGCGGACGTATCCTTGTCGCCGTAGTTCCAGACGACCTGTTCAGGCGTAATGAAGCCGGTCAGCTTCGCCAGCATCCGCGCATGCTGCTCGCGCCAGCGCGGCGGCCAGTCGGAATCCTTATTGCCGGACCGATCGCGCCCGGCCGTCAGCGCATCGAGCCTGTCCCGCGTCAGAGGGTGGGTGCGCACATATTCGGATTGCTGCGACGCCGGAAGCAATTCCTGTGATTCCAGCTTTGCCATGAAACTCGCAAGGCCTGCCGGATTCATGCCCGACTTTTCAAGATAATCGAGAGCGGCCTGATCGGCGCTCGATTCCTGCACGCGGCTGAACGCCAGGAATTTGTTGAGCGCGGTCGATTGCGTGCCCGCCGCGACGGCCGCGCCCACGCCGCCGTCGCCGCTTATGATGGCCGCGCCGATGCCCAGAACCGCGCCCAGCATGCTTTCATATGATGCGCCTTCGATGGCGTTGCGCGTGCGCACAAGATGACCGCCGCGTATGTGACCCAGTTCATGCGCGATGACGCCGATCACTTCGCCGGGACTTTCCGTTTTTTGCAAAAGCCCCGTATAAAGGAAGACGTTCGGGCCGCCGGCGACGAAGGCGTTCAGATCCCTGTTCTGCACCAGTATGAAATGCACGGACGCCGGATCAAGATCCGCCGCGCGGATGACCGGATCCATCCATTCTTTCAGGGTATTTTCAATTTCCGTGTCGCGGATGACGACAGGCCCGGCATTGCCGGCCGCCGCAACGCCGCATGCTAACATCGCCAGCACCGCCAGCAGCAAGGCCGACAAGAGCACTTTTCCCGGAGCGCGAAATAAGGGACAATAACCCATGATGAACCAGTATTTCATCCCAATATGGTGGAATAAGGGCAACATCGTGACCGCAGATACTATCGCATAAAACGTAGCCGTTTTATATATAATCTGGTGCAAAAATCATGTTCGGGCAGGTCGGCGACAACATTTACCATTACATAGATTTTCTGTGGCTTCCCATAGCGTGGTTCGTGGCGCACTCGCAGCACCGCTGGAAAACGCTGGCCTTCATCCTGACCTGCCTGATAACCCTGCGCACGCAGGTGCAGCTGATGGAATCGACGGGGTTCGTCACCGGCTTCCTGCCGATCATGGATTCGCACGTCTTTCCGCGCGGCATGATAGCCTACAGCGTCATCATATTGCTGTTCCTTGTTATGGCGCATTTCTCGCCGCGGACGCAAGGCGTGATTTTCTTTGCCGCGTCGCTGTCCATCTACATCCTTGCGTTCTGCTTTTCGATGCTGCTTATGGCGCTTTAGGCGATTGCGGCGGCGCGGACGGCCGGAGCGCGTCCAGCTCGGCCTGCAGACGATCCGCCAGATCTTCGATCGTTTTCATGCCGCCGTCCCAGAAGCCCGGATCGCGCAGATCGAGATTGAATTCCCTGACCAGCTCTTCCGCGCTCTTGCTGCCGCCGGCCTCCAGAAGGCGGATGTATTTTTCCGCGAAAGCCTGCTTGTCATCGGCCTCCTGGTATTTCCGGTACAGGGAATTGACGAGGATATTGCCGAAGGAATAAGCGTAAACATAGTACGGCGTATGAATGAAGTGAGGCACATACGACCATTCAAGGCCGTAGCCGTTCTTCAGCCGGAAAGAAGGCCCGAGGGCTTCGGTCTGGATTTCCCTGTAGAGATCCTTCCCTTCTTTTTCCGTCAGCGGCCGCCCTTCCCGTTTGCCGCGCGCATGATATTCTTTTTCAAAGGTAAAGAACGCGTTCTGGCGTACGACGCTGTTCATGGAATCGGTCAGCGCCGCGGAAAGCAGCGATATGCGCGCGCGCGGGTCCTTTTCCTCCGCCAGCATTTTTTCAAGCACGAGCCTTTCCCCGAAAATGCTGGCCGTCTCGGCGACGGTCAGCGGCGCGTGGCCGACAGACTGGCTCTTTAACCTGTTTGCGCCAAGACGATGGTGAACCATATGGCCCATCTCATGGGCCAGTGTTTTCACGTCGTGGGGCGTCCCCAGATAATTCATGTACATGATGGGATGCAGCCCGATGGCCTCGAACATGGCCCACGCGCCCGGGCTTTTTCCAGATGCCGGCGCGGCGTCGATCCAGCCATTGTCGAACACTTCAGCGGCCAGTTCGCCCATGCGCGGATGAAAAGCGTGGAAACTGTCCAGAACCGTTTTCCGGGCATGGCTGAAAGGTATCTTCCTGTCCGTTTTCACGCCAAAGGGCGCGTTGCGATCGCATCCCTCCAGATAGGGAAGATCGAGCTGTTTGCGCAGCATTTCATAGAACCTGTGCGATGTGCGCGGATAGGCATTCCGGATGGCCGCATTCATCGCCTCGACGATGGCGCCATCGATATTGTTGCCCATATGGCGCTTGAGAACGGGATCCTGCATCCCGCGCAATCCCTGATCGACGGTCATGTCCAGCGATACGGCGTTCATCACCGAACTGCGCAGCCACAATGTTTCCTTCAGCCCCCTGTACAGGGAGGCCGTCGCATTGCGGCGGATATTCCTGTCCGGTTCCGAACGCAGTTTCAGCAACGCTTCCTGCGACAATTTCTTTCCTTCGTAGCCGTATTTTTCGCGCGCCGACATTTTGTCGAAGATGTTTACTATCTCGGAGCGGCCGGAGAGGGTTTTTTTGGTCGATACGATTTCCGCCTGCTCGCTCATAAGGTACGGCTGCCATTTCACGGCCGATTCAAGAATCGTACGGTAAAGTTCGAGTTCCGGTTCCTGCCGGATCATGTCCTGAATTTTTTGCTGCGGGATTTGCGCAAGCTCAAGGCTGACAAAAGTTTCCTGCGCGGCCAGTTCCGTCATTTTCTGGTCGACCGCGCTCGCAAGCGCCGCGTATTTTTTTATGTCCTTTGATGTCAGGTACGAAAGATAGCCGCCGATCTTATAGGCCACCACGGAATCGGCATCCATTTTTTTCATGAACCCCAGCATCCCGGCGGCATCGAGACCGCCGATCCGGCCCTTGTATTCTTCCACGAACGCAGCCGACAGCCGCGCCGCCGTTTCAAGATCGGCCTGTATCTGCGGGTCGTCCGCACCCGCATACCATGTAATGCGCGGCTCCGGAATGTCGTCCCGGAATTGTTCGTTGTTCGAAGCGACGTCAAAAGATTGCTTGCTCATGGCCCTGTTCTCCCCCATATGTCTTTTGTGGCTTGCGGACATTGTTAACCAAGGCATTTCGATATGTCAAAGAAAAACTCCAGAGGCGGTTCCGGCCGCCGTTCGGCGCGCGATCCGAAGCAGCGCGTGCGCACAGCCCGGCGGCGCACGGCCTCCTCCACCCGCTGGCTGGAACGGCAGCTGAACGACCCCTATGTGCGCAAGGCGCAACTGGAGGGATACCGTTCCCGCGCGGCCTACAAGCTGCGTGAAATGGATGAACGCCTTGGCCTCATAAAGCCGGGCATGACGGTCGTCGATCTGGGTTCCGCGCCCGGCGGATGGTCGCAGGTCGCAGCCCAAAAAGGCGCAGGCAGGGTTGTCGCGATCGACCTTTTGCCGATGGACCCGCTGCCGGGCGTGACGTTCCTGCAGATGGATTTCATGGATGAAGGCGCGCCGGACGCCCTGCTGTCCGCCATCGGCGGCGAAGGCGCGGATGTCGTTCTGTCCGACATGGCGCCGAACACGACCGGCCACCGCAATACGGATCACCTGCGCATCATGGCGCTGGCCGAGGCCGCGTACGATTTTGCCGCAGACGTCTTGAAACCAGGCGGCGCATTCGTGACGAAAGTCTTTCAAGGCGGCACGCAGAGTGAATTGCTGCAAAGATTGAAGAAGGATTTCGAAAAAGTGCGCCACATCAAGCCGCCCGCAAGCCGTTCGGATTCATCCGAGCAATATGTCGTCGCGACGGGGGCCAGGAGGAAACTGCTCTCTTAAAGCCCCGTCAGGACGCAGAGCCCGCTTTTGTAAAGATGGCGGTGCAGGGCGACGAAATAAAAACAAAGTCTCCTAAAATCTGAATATATGGAGGACTTGGTTGTCAAAATGTTCAATTCCCTCACGCTGCTTAAGAAAACGGACAAACAAAATCGTAAAAGGCAGAACCGCAAATTCATACAGGCTTTTGACGATCCATGTTGTAACAATCAATTTTAAAATCACTGTTCCCGGTAAAACGCCCAAGAACGCCATTGTAAAAAAGACAATGCTGTCCGCCGCCTGTGCCACCACGGTTGAAGCCATTGCCCTTAAGGAAAAATGGTTGCCCTTAGACCATATTTTCATTTTTGACATAATGAGTGAATTGATCATTTCACAAATAAAATACGCCGTGAATGAGGAAGCCACGATACGGGGAACAGAGCCTAAAACCGTTGCAAAAGCCTCTTGATGCGGATAACTGCCTGCGGCAGGCAATACAATCGCAAGCCAAGTGAAAAAGACTAGCAGACCACTGCAAATCAACCCAATCCATATAATACGGCGTGTGCGGTTAAATCCGTAAACTTCTGTCAATGTATCGCCAAAAATACAAGTCAAGGGATAGACAAGCGTGGCAGCGCTGATCGTTAAAAAAGAAATTTCTATAATTTTAGGCGCAACAATGGCTGTTAAAAGAAGAGTGGTGACGAAGAGCATGGCTGCTACCTCGATATAGCGTGGCTGCCATTCAGAATCTCCGTTGGTAATGCGCAGGTCAAGAT
>JACQIJ010000114.1 GCA_016198545.1 Pseudomonadota bacterium | reverse complement strand
GTTATACGCTCGGCGGCGCGGATCTTCTGCGCCGCGCGATGGGCAAGAAGATCAAAGAAGAAATGGACGCGCAGCGCGACAAGTTCATCAAGGGTGCGGCAGCCAATAACAATGTCCCGGAAGACCGCGCCTCCTACATTTTCGAGCAAGTGGAGAAATTCGCCGGGTACGGGTTCAACAAGTCGCACGCCGCGGCTTATGCGCTCATCGCCTACTGGACGGCGTGGCTGAAGGCAAATCACCCGGTGGAGTTCATGGCGGCCTCCATGACGCTTGATGCGGGGAACACGGATAAACTGGCTGTTTTCAAGCAGGAGCTTGACCGGATGGAAATTGATCTCCTGCCGCCGGACATCAACCTGTCGGGGGCCATGTTCAGGGTTGAGGGCGATGCCATCCGCTATGCGCTTGCCGCACTGAAGGGCGTAGGCGAACAGGCGATGGTTCGCATTGTGCTCGAACGCAACCGGGGCGGCCCCTTTAAGAACATCCAGGATTTTTCCGAACGGCTGGAATCCGGGGTAATGAACAAGCGGCAGTTCGAGCAGCTGGCTTGCGCCGGGGCCTTTGATTCATTGGATGCGAATCGTGCTGTCGTATATGCCGGGGCGGAGATTGTTTTACGCCATGCGCAGGCCAAGGAAGAGGAAAGAAAGAGCGGCCAGACAAGCTTTTTTGGCGGCGATACCGGCATAACCGTTAAATTGGAACTGCCGGGCGTTACACAGTGGGATCCGCTGGAAAGGCTTCAGAAGGAATTCGAGGCTGTCGGTTTCTTTTTGTCGGCGCATCCGCTGGATACGAAAGCTGCGCAGTTTGATCGCATGGGTATCGTTTCATCAGGCCAGGTTCAAGAGAAACTGGAGTACAAAGGGGCGGTTGTCCTCGATATGGCCGGCGTGTTGCTGAAAAAGCAGATTAAGGTTTCGCCGAAGAGCGGTAACAAATATGCTTTTTTACAGATGTCCGATGCATCGGGCGTCTATGAAGTGACACTGTTTTCCGAAATTCTTTCTGCCGTGCGGGATATGCTGAACGCCGGCGAGGCTTTTTTGATAAAGGTTGTAGCCGAACAGCGGGAGGACCAGTTGCGCCTGACGGCGCAATCCTTGCGCCCGCTTGACGAAGCGCTGGCAGCCAAGATTAACGCCGTGCAGATAAGACTGGATAACGCAAAGCCGCTTGCGCAGATGAAAACCCTGTTGGAGACGGAAGGCAGGGGGTCGGCGCAGGTTGTGATACTGGTCAGCATAAACGAAAACACGACGGCAGCGCTTACCTTGCCGGGTCGCTGGAACTTTTCGGCGGCAAGCCGGAATGCCCTGCTGCGGGCGGAAGGCGTCAACAGCATATCGGAAATGTAAAGTCTTCAGGCGGCCAGCGTTTTATTGACAATCTCAAAAACGTCGGCGGATAGCTTCGGCGCGTTCGCGATGCGTTGCAACTGGTCCTTCATGATTTTCTGGCGGTTAATCGTGTAGCGCTTCCAGTCCTTGAGAGGAGTCAGGAGGCGTGCGGCGATCTGCGGGTTTATACCGTTCAGTTCGATGATGGCATCCGCAAGAAACGCATATCCTTCTCCGTTTGCAGCATGAAAGCAGACGGGATTGTTCATGGCAAATGCGCCGTAAAGCGAACGCACCCTGTTGGGGTTTTTCATCGTGAAGGCCGGGTGCAGGCGCAGTCCGCGGATTTCCGAGAGTGTTTCCGGCCTTACGCCGCCGGCTTGCAGGGCAAACCACTTATCGATGACCAGCGGGAATTTTTCAAAACGTCTGTAAAAATCCTCAAAGACAGACATGCGTTCCCCGGCGTTGCTGTCGGCAAGGAGCGCCAGCGCGGCTACCCGGTCGGTCATGTTGTGGGCGTTCTCATACTGCCTTCTCGCCCGCGCCGGGTCATCCAGAAGGCGCAGCGCGACGTTTTTAAGCGCGCGCCTTGAGCGCGCCTGAAAATCGCTGGCGAATGAGGGGTCGTTGTTTTCATCGTATATCTTTATGATTTTGTCACCGAATTCGCTTCTTATTATATCGAGAAGATTTTCTCTGGATTCATGGATTTCGCTCGGATCGACATGGTTCCTGTGCTGGCCAATGATAGAAACATCCGGCAGACTCAGGGAGCGGGCAAGAAGGGCTTTATCCGTATCCTTATGAAAGGCCGTGGCTACAAGATCTCTGTAACTCTGGATGAAGCCGTCATCGGGATTTTCATTCAGGTAGCGCAAGGCAAGCGTCTGTCCAGCCTCCCAACGGTTGAATCCGTCGCTGTCGTGAACCATCAGGAAACGGAGATCTTCGTTCGACAGGTTCGTCTTCAGCTTGATAGGAGCGGAAAAACCCCGCAGGATGGACGGTACGGGCCGGGCCGGTATCTTTTTAAAGGTAAAATCTTGCTTTTCTTCCCGCAAATCCAGCGTCTCTTGGACGATGTCGGATCCGTTTGGGCCGATGAGACCGACCTTTACAGGGATGTGCATTGGCTTTTTCTTCGGTTGCCCCGGCGTAGGCGGGATATGTTGGCTTAGCGTCAGGGTGTAGGTTTTAGCTTTTTCGTCGTAGCAGCCATTTGCCGTCACTTCCGGGGTTCCGGCCTGCGAATACCACAATTTGAATTGTCCCAGATCTATGTCGGATGCGTCTTCCATGCATTTCACGAAGTCGTCGCACGTTACGGCCTGCCCGTCATGGCGGTTGAAATAAAGATCGGTCGCCTTGCGGAATTTTTTAGGCCCCAGCATGCCATGTTGCATGCGGATGACTTCCGCGCCCTTTTCGTACACGGTCATCGTATAAAAATTGTTTATTTCGATGTAATTGTCCGGGCGCACGGGGTGGGAGAGGGGGCCTGAATCTTCCGGAAACTGCATTCTGCGCAAAGCAACCACATCGTCGATGCGTTGCACGTCGCGGGAATTCATATCGGCGGAAAATTCCTGGTCGCGGAAAACGGTAAAACCTTCTTTCAGGGAAAGCTGGAACCAGTCGCGGCATGTAATGCGGTTGCCTGTCCAGTTGTGGAAATATTCGTGGGCAATTACGCCCTCGACGCGTTCGAAATCGGCGTCCGTCGCGGTGTCCGGGTGCGCCAGAACGAGAGCCGTATTGAAAATGTTCAGCGATGTGTTTTCCATCGCGCCCATGTTGAAATCGCTGACAGCCACGATGTTGAATCGGCCGTATTGGTATTCGCGTCCATAGACGTCTTCATCCCATTTCATGGATTCCTTAAGCGATTCTATCGCATGCGCGCATTGCGGCTGGTCGCCGTCGCGCACATAGATGCGCAAATCGACCTTTTTCCCTGTTTTCGTCTTGAAAGTATCATGGATGTGTTTGAGATCGCCGGCGACAAGGGCAAACAAGTAACACGGTTTAGGCGTCGGATCGTCCCATACGGCGTAATGCCTGCCGTCCTCAGATTCGCCTTCCTCGACCGGATTTCCATTTGACAGCAGTACCGGACACGTTTTTTTATCCGCCTCTATCCGCACGCGGAAAGTGCACATGTTGTCGGGCCGGTCAATGAAATAGGTAATCGTGCGGAACCCCTCGGCCTCGCATTGGGTGCACCAGTTGCCGCCGGATTTGTAAAGGCCTTCAAGCCGCGTGTTGGCGGCCGGATCGATTTCTGTCTCGATTTCCAGCGTAAATTCATTGCCGGGGCAGGGGAGGGTCAGGAATTTTTCGGATTTTTTGTGTTCGGGCTTTTTACCGTTCAGGGAAACCGACAACAGCTTCATATGTTCGCCGTTGAGGATTAAGTCTTCCTTGCCCTTGTGGTTTTTTTTGTACTTCGTGACGGAGCGGACGATTGTCCTGTCGTCGAAAATCCGGAATGTCAGATCGGCATGCTGTGCGCGGTACAAAGGCGGGGCGTAATCCTCCAGGCGGATGGTTTTGGGCGTATCGGTTCTCATGGATGCTCATTGTCCACGAGAAGCGGTATTATTGCAACAGGCATCGATGATTTTAGCCTGGAGCGAATCCGGGGTTCTGTTTTACCGTCCCCTGGCCATCTGCCGGCAACAGCGATTTCAGGGTGGAAACAACTTCGTCGGACAAGCCGGGTTGTTGCTTTACACGGTGCAACTGCGCAAGCATCAGGTCGCGGTTGGGGACGCCGTAGTCACGCCAGTTTGCCATGCTCTGAAGCAGGCGCGCGGCAAGAGATCCGCCAACCCTGATTTTTTCCATCCTGATGACGCCATCGGCAACGGTTTCGTACCCTTTGCCATCGGGCCTGTGGAATTGTGTATAGTTTGCAGCCAGATTTGCGTAAAGAATAAAAGGATGCTTGGCGTTATGCCAGTCAAACGAAGGCAGCTGGGTGGCTTTTTCGATTTTTTCAAAGACCTTGTCCGAATTTTCGCTTGCCGTCATGGCCAGCCATTTTCGGAGTTCCATGTCCATGCCCGCATAGCGGTCGAAATACTCCTGAACCATGACATCGCGTTCCGGCCCGTCGAAAGCGGTTGCGGCCTGCAGGGCCATCATGCGATCCATTTTATCGCCGCTGTTATACAGGGAGGACGCTTTTCTCATCCCGTTTTCAACATCCGCGGCCATCATATAGATCAAAATTGATCGTTTCAGGTTCGATTTTCCGTGCAGGTCATAGCTGTAGGTTTTATGTTCGCGCACGATGCTGTCATGAATGCGGTTAAAGGCCACATCCATGCTGCGACAGAGACCCTGACCAATTCCCTTTTTCAAATGAGCGGCCACGGCAGAGACGACATCGGCCCTGATCGGTTTATCCACGATAGCTTCCAGTTCGCTTGCGCCTGGCAATGCAAGAATCTGGGACAGAAACATCGGGTCGGCGGCGGGGTCGGCGATCATCACTTGCAGACCGTAGATCAGGCGGCTGTCAACCACCGGGGGTTGCGCCGGGTTCCATGCATTGTAAAGCCGCTTCATTTCCTTCAGGCACAGCGTCTGCGCGGCTTCCCAGCGGTTAACCCCGTTGGGGTCGGTGCGCATCTGCGCGTAAAGCTGGCTGTCGGTCAGCCCGGATTCATCCAGCGATACGGGCGCCGAGAAGTCACGGAAGACCGAATGATAGGCCGGCTCCGTTTTTACGCCGATAAAGGTGAAGGACTGTCTCTCCTCCGTAAAGTTCAGAACGTGCTCCGTCGGCATTTCACGGTTGACGGATCTGTCGAGCGCTACGGGAATATCTTTGCCCCATTTATCGACCAGCGCCATTTTTACAGGGATGAACATGGGCTGTTTGATCGGTTGGTCGGGGGTCGGCGGCGTTTTCTGTTCAAGCGTCAGGGTATAGGTTTTTGCGTCGGCATCGTAAACGCCTTTTGCGCTTACATGCGGATGGCCGGATTGCTTGTACCACTGGAAGAATTGCCCGGAAAGATCAAGGCCGGAAACGTCCTCGATCGCAGCCACGAAATCCTGCATCGAGGCGGCCTGCAGATCGTGCTTTTTGAAGTAATGGGCGACGCCCCGTTTGAATGTATCCCAGCCCATCATCGTGGCCATCATGCGCTTGATCTCGGCGGATTTTTCGTAGGCCACGCCGTCATAACAGAGTTCTATATTGTCTACCTCGTCCGGCAGGATAGGCCTCGCCAGCGGCGTGTCATCATTCGGAAATTGCTTCCGGCGCAGGAGCTGTATCTGGTCGATACGCTCGGTAACGGGGGAACTCAGGTATTCCATGAACATCTGTTGGCGCAGCGTGGTCAGGCCTTCTTTCTGGCCGACATGCATGAAGCTTTGGATCGTCGTCCGGTTTCCGGAACGGTTGTGGAATCCTTCATGGCCCACGACGTTATAGACTCCGTAAATGTTGTCATAGGTTCCGGTTTCCGGGTGTACGAGGACAAAAGTATCTTGCGAGATTTCAAAGCCCTTGTTCTCCATTGCACCGAATTTGAACTTAGATACGGCAAGAATTTTGAAATTATCGAGGTCATATTCGGCATCGAAGTTGTCCTCGTCGTATTTCATCATTTTCTTGAGGGCATCGATGGCGAAGATGCCGTGCGCGGCCATGCCCTTTTCCTCGGCGTAGAGCGGGATATGGACGGTTTCGCCGCTGCGTGTGACGAAGGTGTCCTCAATCATATCAAACTCGCCGGCGGCGAAGGCGACGATGTAGTTCGGGCCCGGAATGGGGTTTTCGTAGACAACCCAGTGGCGTCCGTTTTCAAGATTCCCGGATGCCGTCAGGTTCCCGTTCGACAGGAGGGTCGGGTCGCTTTGTGGCGCTTCGGCGCGCACTGTAAAGCGCGGCAGGATATCCGGGCGCAGGCCCGGAAACGGCGTCATGCGGACGAAACCGTCGGATTCGAATTGCGTCATGTCAATGTTTCCTGAACGGTACAGCCCCTGCATATCCGGGTTGTTTTCAGGATCGATAAAAGTGTGAAAGGAAAATGCCGGCGAAACTTCATCAGGGTCCAGCGGGATGGTTATGATGCCCGTATCTTCATCGTAAGAATAGCCGCCGCCGTCGGCAGACAAATCTTCGCCGTCTTTTTCGATTCGTAGCAGGAACGGTTTTCCCGTTCTGTTGCCGTCCTTGTCAAAGTGCGGATTGACGAGATTGAATTCGATCCGGGCGTGTCCCGCGCCGCTTTCGGTGCGTTTCCATATGGAATTCTGGTTCAGGGAGTACGTGCCGTCCTGATGTTTGAAAAATTTCAACTCGACATGATCCGTGATAAACGGCGGCAGCGCATAATCGTCAAGCCGGAAGGTTTTTTTGATTTTCTCGGTCATACCCTGTTCCCCCCATTTTTTGTGGATGAGAGGGTGTTAGCACAGATCAACGAAATACGTCAATGTATCAGACGAGGTTTTGTTTATAAATTTTTGTTTTTAATTGAGTTTTTGTTGATTTCTGCAACAAGAGTAAAAAGGACTTTTTCCACTCCTTCGCCCGAGACGGCGGAAACCGCAAGGACGTCTTTTTTGATGGCCTTTTTCAGGGTTTTCGCCTGTTCCGCCGCCAGCTCCGGTCCTATGGCATCGCATTTGTTCAGGGCGATAATTTCCGGCTTATCAGCCAATTCACGGCCATATTCCTCCAGCTCCTGCTGGATGGTTTTGTAGGCGCCGACGATATCGTTCTGCGTGGCGTCTATAAGATGAAGGAGGACGGCGGTGCGTTCCACATGGCCGAGGAATTTTGTACCAAGCCCATGCCCTTCGTGCGCGCCCTCGATCAGGCCCGGGATATCCGCCAGAACAAAATCATGATCGCCGATTTTCACGACGCCGAGGTTCGGGTGCAGGGTGGTGAAAGGGTAGTCCGCGATTTTCGGCTTTGCCTTCGATACGGCGGCAAGAAATGTCGATTTTCCGGCGTTGGGCATGCCGATGATTCCCGCATCCGCGATCAGCTTCAGGCGCAGCCAGACCTCGCGTTCCTGTCCCGGCCATCCGGGCAGAGCCTTGCGCGGCGCCTGGTTGGTGGAGCTTTTGTAGTG
>JACQIJ010000106.1 GCA_016198545.1 Pseudomonadota bacterium | reverse complement strand
CCGTGGGACATCCACACCTGTTCCTTCGCGCCCTTGTTCCACATACCTTCGAGCAGCGGGGAGGATTCCGCGACGTCGACATAGGCGCGACCGAATTCACGGGAGTGGCCGGATTCGACCGTGCCGCCCAGTTGCGCCACCATCGTCTGCTGCCCGTAGCAGATGCCGAACACGGGCACGCCCATTTCAAAAACCGTGTCCGGCGCGCGGGGGGATTTGGCCTCCGTCACGCTGGCGGGACCGCCGGACAGCACGATGCCGCGCGGAGCGAAAGCCTTTATTTTCGCATCGTCCGCCGCGTTGAACGGCCATATTTCGCAATAGACGCCGCTTTCGCGGACGCGGCGGGCGATGAGCTGCGTGACCTGCGACCCGAAATCGAGGATCAGGATACGGTCGTGATGGAGCCGGGCAACGGGGTTTTCTGCTGTTTTCATGCCGTTTTTCTACAACACTTGCGAGCCTGATGTAAATAAAAGCATCTTTTTGTTGACATATTATAAAGAGATATTTTAGGGTGCGTCATTCTCACAAGGAAAAGGAGCGTTCAGCAATGATTAACATCCCGTCGGCGACCATGCGGAATTTGCTTGAGGCGACCGACGATTTCGCCGTATCGAATGTCCGTGCCGGACGCGGCGGGCCGTTCGGTGCCTCCATACATCTGGTGCGACTGACGGATATGGCGGTAACGCCTGTAGGAGCGCTGGCCGCCAATGCCGTGCTGGCAACGGGAATGGGCAGCGCCCATGCCGAAGACCAAGCGCTTTCCCCCGGCAATATCACGATACTGAAAGAAGCGCTGCGGAATGCGCCGGGTATCGACCATGCCGTTCTGTTTTCATCCAGCGGCGAAAGCTGCCCGGCCTGTCATTCAAAACTCGAAATCGTATCCCGCACGCTGACTGCAGAAGGATTACTGCCACCCGGGCGCTTTATCGTGACTTACGGCGCGACGTACAGAGACACGGCAGCAGTTGCGGGTTTCAATGACGAGCCTTACCATCAGGACATGAGAAAACCGCCCGAAAGCCGCCTGATCCGTCTTGAGACGAAAGCGAACAATATTGATGACGCGATCTCCGCGTTGTTCAATGGTTATGTTGGCGGAACGTTTGCCGTTGTTCTGACGCCGGGCGGAGCATTATATCCGGGTTTCGAAGGGCGACCCGC
This sequence comes from Pseudomonadota bacterium, assembly GCA_016198545.1. Classification (GTDB taxonomy): domain Bacteria; phylum Pseudomonadota; class Alphaproteobacteria; order Micavibrionales; family Micavibrionaceae; genus JACQIJ01. Next base: position 1,526 of record JACQIJ010000106.1, on the reverse strand, counting down.
CGACCTGTTCGGCACGTCGGAAGTTTCCGCCATCCGCAATGCGTGTCAGGCCGCGAAATCCCAGGGCCGGGATACGCCGTGGAACTTGGGCGGTGCCACGCTTTATACGGGGACGACCGAAATCGGGCCGTTGACCTATGCGGAGTGCCAATGGGCGAATGTCACGCGCATTATAAAGATGCCGCATGCCGCCCCGTCTGCTCCCGAAGCACCCGGCATTTCAAACAGCGCGTTTTTCAATGTTATTGCTGATGCACAGTACAATCAGCCGGGCCACGCACTGACGGTCATTCATATCGCGCCGTTCGCCAACCGCGCCCAGTACGCATGGGCGGAAAAGCTGGCGGCTGAAAAAGACCCGAACAAGGTTCTTTATAACGGGGTCAAGATCGTGCCGGGTCCGCAGTAGGCAGATTTATGGCTCCATCCTGCAGAATTTCAGATTCTGTCTGTAAAAAGCAGCAGCGCAATCGGCATATTCTTGTATAATCCCCCCGATGAGCAAACCTTCCGTCAGCTTCGAATTCTTCCCGCCCAGGACAGATCACGGGCGGGCGCAGCTAATTGAAACAGCGAAGGAACTGGCACTGCTCAAGCCCGCCTTCATGACAGTAACCTACGGCGCGGGTGGGTCGACGAAGGGCTGGACAATGGAAGCCGCGCAGCGCATCCAGCAGGAAACCGGCATCCCTACCGCCGCGCATTTGACCTGCGTGAACACGTTCAAGGACGGCATCCACGGCATGGCGCATGAATTGTGGGCCAACGGGATCAGGCATATCGTCGCGCTGCGCGGGGACATTCCGCCCGTTGATGCGCCGCTGAACTATGCCGACAGGAACTATTACCACTTCGCCAATGAACTGGTGGCGGGGCTGAAAACGCTGCATGATTTCGAGATTTCGGTCGCCGCCTACCCGGAAAAGCACCCGGACGCGCCCGACATGGCGACCGACATCAGCAACTTGAAACGCAAATGCGATGCCGGGGCGACGCGGGCGATCACGCAATTTTTCTTTGAAAACGAAACCTATTTCCGCTTTCTCGACAGGGCGCAGGCGGCCGGAATTACAACGCCGATCATCCCCGGCGTTCTGCCGATCGCCAATTTCGAGAAAATGCTGGGCTTCGCCAAAACCTGCGGGGCGGACGTCCCCGGCTGGCTGCGTACGATTTTCGAGGAAACCGAAGACCCGTACCGTGCGGCGCAGGAAGCGCTGATCATGCAGGTACGGGGGCTGGCCGCGCGGGGCGTACCGCATATCCATTTCTATACGCTGAATAACGCCGATCTTGTGACCGCAGTCTGTAAGGCGCTGTAAGTTATAGTGGTTCCCATTAATAGCCAGATATCTTTCAGAATCGTCACCCCCGCCTTGGGCGGGGGTCCGGCAAGCCAAAAGTTCAATGTTTACAATCGTTGGCCGGATGCCCGCCGTCGCAGGCATAACGGGTTGAATGTGCGTGGTTCTTATTTGGAATGAGTATAAATTGCCTTTCCGCCGCCTTTTTATTTTCATAATATT
>JACQIJ010000010.1 GCA_016198545.1 Pseudomonadota bacterium | reverse complement strand
TTTTTCAGAATTTTATTATGGGAGGAAAAAGATCATGGTTAAAAAAGAGAAAATTCTTAAATTGGGCGATGTAAAGGATAGTTGGGTTTATGTTGGCACGGACAAGGGTCTGAACATATTCGCAAAAGCTTATGGCGTTCGTAGGGGGAAAAGTTCTCTTACCAAGCAATGGGAAGAGACGATGGATTTTGCCGCCAGTCAGAATGCGCATCTGGGCAGCGATGTCGAACTGCATCTTTTCCAGGTGAACGTCATCAACAAGGGTCTTTTGAAGGGCGCTTTCGATACGAGTGGCTCCATTCCCTCCGGCTGGGTCTGGGGGGCCCGCAGGTTTCCGGTCTATCCGAACGACTTCGCAAGAGTCCAGAGGCTTAGCGATGGCTACCCGGATTGGTACTGGAAAGGCTACCAAGTGTCCGTTCTTTTGTTCCGGTCGGAGAGGCCCCCTGTCTGTAGACGGTAATCGTTCCGATCATTTATCTTTTTTTCATGCGTCGTGTTTGAGGGTGAAGCGCCGGATGCCGTCATACTTGGCGTCCCTTGATCCCTCCAGCGTAAGGCTGGCTGTCCGGTGGGTGTTCTTGAAGGCAATCGTCAGGGTAATCGCGCCCGTTTTATAAACGAACGTATTATCTTCCTGCTTAACATAGGGATTGTGAGCATCGGGCGCTCCGCGTCCAACACCGTCGCACCATAATACTCCACCATTATTACACCCGTATATTTCATACCCTACCCAGTCATCCTCATCCGGGCTGTCGGGTTGAAAGATGGCGGCCTCGAATAACGGGGTCAGAGGCAGGGGCTCCTTCGTCCGTATGTGGAGTTCGTCTCCGGCCGGGACAAGAGCGCCGTCCGTTTCGGTCTGTTTATAAATGAGTTCAATCATAGCTCTCTCCTTTTAGATCGCGTTCTGCGTCCCGTTGATGTTGGTGTGATTTTTTATTTGTGGGCCGTGTCTGCGGCTCAGCGTCGTCGGAGAGATGTGACGCGGCAAAGGCCCACATCGCCGGATGCGGGTTTTGGGAAGAAAGCAGAATGTATTTCACAAATTTTCACGAATTCAGCAAAACATGGATTGCCGCGCTGCGTCAAGAGCATTCAGCTATTTCCTTTATTTTTGTATTTGCATTTGATAGTAGTTCCCAATCTAAATTTTTAGCATATGGAGAATTTTTATGAAGATAATGAAGAAAAAAGCGCCTTTTTTGGTTGTTGCTCTCATGGGGCTGACGGCAACCGGTGTGTTTGCGCAGGAAGCAATGCCGACCTTTGAAGCCTTTAATCCCGTCTTTAGTCAGGTTGCCAACCTAGCTGAGTCTGATGGCCTGATTATAGGCGAGGGCAGAGTTGGTAAACAACTTCCTGATGGGGGTTATGAATTTATTATGGGGACATCATCAGCAAAATTCAGCGTTTCGTATTTGCAGGAATCGCTTGTTAACACAATGAAAGATCTGCCAGCGGATATGAAGAATAGAGACGCGGTCATGGAAGACATGAAAAAAGGCGTCAAAATTCTTGATACATTGATTGCGCAGGGTAAGAAAATCATCACGCTGAATAGCGATACGCCAGTGTTCAGGCAGCTTTTTGGAATGATTGAAAATCCTAAGACAGATCCTTCACCCGCTCCCTGATTGGTTCTATACGTGCCAGCATAAAGGCATGACTGAGAAGAGAATGGCGTTAAGCCCTTCTCTTCAACACATACATCGCCAGTTCCTTGAGGGTTTCGGCACGGTCGCCCTGGAAGATGTGGAGGTGGCGGATTGCCTGCTGCACCAGCATTTCGGCGCGGGCCTTGGCCTGTTCCTTGCCCATAGCGGAGACGAACGTGGATTTTCCGGCCTTGTCGTCCTTCTTTGTCGGTTTGCCGAGATGGATGACCTCGCCCTCTACGTCGAGGATGTCGTCCGTTACCTGGAAGGCATGGCCGAGATCCTGCGCGAAGTTGCACAACGCCTTGCGCTGCGGTTCTCCCGCTTTGCCCAAAATGGCGCCCGCCTCACAGGCAAAAGTCATCAGGCGGCCTGTTTTCATGCGCTGCAACCGGCTAATTGTTCCGAGATCGAATTCTTCCTTCTCTCCAAGCAGATCGAGCATCTGTCCGCCGCACAGCCCTTGTCCGCCGGCGGCCAACGCCAGTTCCTTGACCAGTTCGCAGCGTACGCGCGGGTCTTCATGCGTTTCGGGGTCCGACAAAATCTCGAACGCAAGCGCCAGCAGCGCGTCGCCCGCAAGGATAGCCGTAGCGTCATCGAATTTCTTGTGGGTAGATGGCTTGCCGCGCCGCATGTCGGCATTATCCATCGCCGGCAGGTCGTCGTGTATCAGTGAATAGCAGTGAACTAACTCTACCGCCGCTGCCGCGCGCCGCGCGCGCTTCATATCGACGTTGAAGATCTTCGCCGATTGCATCACCATGAACGGGCGCATGCGTTTGCCGCCGTTCAGCGTACCGTAACGCATCGCGTCGAACAGGCGCGCCTCCGGCAGGTCGGTCTCCGGGAGGAGCCGTGTAATTGTCTTGTTTACCGCTTCCAGCGTTTCGTTAAGTTTTTCCTGAAGGCTTTGACTGGCTTCCCTTGGTGAAGGCATAGCTACTCCTGTTCCCCGAACGGTTCCGTTTTTACCGCGCCGCTTTCGCTGATGCTGATTTTCTCGATTTTCGATCGTGCTTCGGCCAGCTTTTTTTCGCAATATTTTTTCAGGGCTGCGCCGCGCTCGTACGAGGCGATGGAATCCTCGAGCGGCGCCTTGCCCGTTTCCATGTTGCGCACGATTGTTTCAAGCTCGCCCAAAGCGGCTTCAAAACTCAGATTTTCAATGGAAATCTGTTTTTTTGCGGTCATGAGATTCCCCCAAGCCGGGGTATCCTATGTCATGGCAAGGGAATCCTCAAGCTTTTGATTAAAAAGAGTAAAAAATGGCTATGCATAACCTGCCGGGCAGGACCGAAATCATTGCAAACCGGGCGTGGGCATGGAAGGGGTACAATGATAATAGGAGATTATTGAAATAGTTGATGGAGATTCACGTGAAAACGGAACAAAAACGAACAACCAACGATAACCCATCCTTGAAGGGCAACTATCTTGCATGGCGCGTGGCCAAGGCCAAAAAGCGCATGCACGACAGGGAGATCACCCGCGTCTATAATTTGCGCGCGCGGCAGCGGCCTGAAACGAAGCACTGATTTTTCGACTTCGTCAGGACGACGCCATCGCTTTCAAATGCGCCGCGACGCTGTTTTTCAGCGCGGTCAGGTCGTAGCCGCCTTCGAGGGCTGAAATAACTTTCCCGCCGCAATGTCTGTCCGCCAGCTTTGTCAGTTCGCCGGTGATCCACGCGTAATCGTCTTCGGTCAGGTTGATCTGCGCCAGCGGGTCGTCGCGGTGGCCGTCGAATCCGGCGGAGATGAAAATGAGTTCCGGTTTAAAGGCGTCCATATGCTTCAGGATATTGATCCATGCGGCGCGGAATTCGGCAGTTCCGGCGTTCGCGGGCAGGGGACGGTTGACGACGCGGCCCGCGATGTCTTCCTCCGGTAATCCCGTACCGGGGTAAAGCGGCGACTGGTGCGTGGAGGCGAAGAAAAACCCGGCATGCTTGCGCGCAATGAAATCCGTGCCGTTGCCGTGATGGACATCGAAATCGGCGACGGCGATGCGCTTCACTTTTTGCAAAGCGTGCAATGCGCCGATGGACACGTTGGCGAAAATGCAGAACCCTTCCGGACGATCGGGGAAGGCGTGATGGCCGGGCGGGCGCACGGCGCAAAAAGCGCGGGCGCATTTCCCCGCCAGCACATCATCGACTGCCTGACACACGGCGCCCGCCGCATGAACGGCGGCATCCCACGATCCGGGGGACATGGCCGTATCGGCGTCAAGATAAGCCTGGCCGCGGTCGGGCACGGCATCCTGCACAGCGTCGATGTATTTTTGCGGGTGGACGCGCAGCAGTTCTTCCATCTCCGCTTCGCGCGCGGGCGTGGTTTCCAGCTTCATTTCATCGCAAAGATTCAGCAGGACTTTCAACCGATCCGCGCGCTCCGGATGGCCCGGGCCGGTATCGTGGCGCAGGCAGGAAGGGTGGGTGTAAGTTCTAAACATACCCCAGCCGCCGCTCCAGCGCGCCGCAGAGCATCTGGCCCAGCGTGATGTGCATCTCCTGGATGCGGGCGGTGGTTTTGGACGGAACGCAAAGGAGGATGTCGCACAGGTCGGGCATCTTGCCGCCCGTCCCGCCGGTCAGGCCGACGGTCACGATGTTCATGCTGCGCGCGGTTTTGAGGGCTTCAAGAACATTCGTGCTATTGCCCGATGTGCTGATGCCGACGGCGACGTCGCCGTCGCGGCCCAGCGCCTCGATCTGCCGCAAAAATATTTTTTCAAATCCCATGTCGTTGCCGATGGCGGTCAGGGCCGATGTGTCGGTCGTCAGCGCCAGCGCGGCGATGGCCTTGCGATCGGTGATGTAGCGCGCGGTCAGTTCGGTTGCGAGGTGCTGTGCGTCCGATGCGCTACCGCCGTTGCCAAAGAATAAGATTTTGCTGCCCGACCGAATCGCGTTTTCGCAGACATCAAGCCATTGGCCGAACGGCTCCGGCATCGCCATGAATGTTTTGCGCGCGACCTCCATGTGTTCGGAGGTTTCGTCCACCCAGAAACGGTCGAGGTCGAGGCGGCTCATTACGGCGCGGGCGGCGGCGACAGTTCTACGGGAAGTTCCGCAGGGGGTGAGGCTGGCATATCCGGCGCCGGCGCCAATTGTAACGGATCGGGCAGGGCAGGCGTTTCCATTGCCGCCGGCCCCGTGCTTGCTGCGCCGCTGTTTTCTACGATGCCCGGCGGCGTTGCCGTCGGCGCCGCTTCAGGCGCAGCCGGAGCGGCGGGCGCCGTTGGAGCCGCCACAGGCGCTGGTCCGGCCGGAACGGACGCGACCGGTTCGGAAACGGGAACAGGCGCAGGCACGGCAGATTCAGCCGGTTTCTCCGGGGCCTTGGCCGGTTTCGGCGGAGCTTTTTTCTTTACGGGTTTTTTCTTCTCTTGGGGCCGAGTGTCGGCTACGGCATAGGGATCTTTAAGACCCAGCAGCGCACGGTTGTATGACAGCTCGCGGTCGGTCAGCTGAAAGCCGAGCAGCAGCGCGTGGGCATTGCCGTAAACCGCGCCGTCGGCGGGTATCAGCTGCCGCAGGTGTTCCGTCTGCGTGATGCTTTCCTCGCCTTTATCGTAGGAAACGGTCAGCGCAAAAATCTCTTTTGCGTTTATATTTCCTTCCGGCGTCGTGACGGCTATGAAATAGGGATAGGCGAAGCTGGGCTTGTCTGTGTTCCATGCGCGCGCCTGCGGGCCTAGATGGCCTTCAAAATCAATATCCAGATCGACGATGACGTTGTTCCCGTTCGTTTTGCATTTGTTGCGGACATTCTTGATTTCGATGCTGGACATCCTGTCTTCGGGCGCGGTTGAGGGCTCTTCTATGAACTGGTGAACCATCGATAGTTCATGCACCACTTCGATTTTCGGGCACTCCGCGTTTTCCGTGCTGACGGATCCGTCATCCATCAGGTTGATGCGTTCCGCCATCTCGCCGGGGGGGAGGGAGTCGTCGGTTTCGCCTGCGCTGCCTGCCGCGCTGAAGGAGGGCCAGTTGATGCTGTTCCATGACTGTTTCATGTCGGCCATCGTTTCATTCATGGTTTCGCAACCGCTTAAAGCCAAGATGGCGGCGGCGCACAAGGCGGCGCGGCAAGCATTTCTGAAGGTCATCGAAATCTCTCCCCGGTTTGAAAACGTACTCAGGCCGACATTACGGAACCGATGACAGGAAAACAAGGGGGTGTTGTTGCTTCAGGAGAATGTTTTCTATATATAAACAGTTATGCCGCAGTCAAAATTAACCATATTACTTGCCGCGCCGCGCGGGTTCTGCGCCGGGGTGGACCGGGCGGTCCAGATCGTCGAAAAGGCGCTGGCGAAATACGGCGCGCCGGTCTATGTGCGGCATGAAATCGTACACAACAAGTATGTGGTTGACGGGCTGCGCGCCAAGGGGGCCGTTTTTATCGAGGAACTGGGAGAAATTCCCGATGACGGGCGGCCTGTGGTTTTTTCGGCGCACGGGGTGCCGAAATCCGTTCCGCAGGAGGCGCAGGCACGGCAGATGTTTTTCATCGACGCGACCTGCCCTCTGGTCAGCAAGGTGCACCGCGAAGCCGAACGGCATCATAAAAACGGACGGCGGATTGTCCTGATAGGACACCGCGGCCATCCGGAAGTTATCGGCACGATGGGGCAGTTGCCGGAAGGCGCGGTCGCGCTGGTGGAAACGGTGGGCGATGTTTCCGCGTTGGAAGCGAATGATAAGGAAAGCCTTGCGTGGTGTTCGCAGACGACATTATCCGTCGACGACACGGCGGGAATCGTCGCGGCGCTGAAAAAACGCTTTCCCTCCATCGAAGGGCCTCACAAGGAAGACATCTGTTACGCCACCACCAACCGGCAGGCGGCGGTAAGGGCGATCGCCGCGCGCTCCGATGCGCTGCTTGTGATAGGCGCGCCGAATTCATCGAACTCCAACCGTCTGGCGGAAGTCGCACAGGCGCACGGCTGTGCGAAGGCGTGGTTGATCCAGCGTGCCGCCGACATCGGCTGGGAAGGGCTGGCGGACGTAAAAACGCTTGGCCTGACGGCGGGCGCGTCGGCCCCGGATGTGCTGGTTGAGGAGGTCATCGCAGCTCTGCGCGCCCGGTTCGACGTTACCGTCGAGGAAGTCGTTACAAAAGAAGAAAACGTCGTTTTCAATGTGCCGAAGGTCCTGGCGGCTTGAGTTTTTCACAGAATTATCCACAACCCTTCGCAGCGCAACATTTAACGGAATTATTTCTGTTTGCGGAAGTTGGTTTTATGGGATACAAGAACGTATTCCGTTAAACAAAAAGGGGACGTATCATGCCTGATTTTAAAAAGCTTGCCATAGGATTTGCGATTGCGGCCGGGGTTTTTGCCGCTCCGGATTTCATTTCAACGGCTAGGGCCGCCGAGGATTTTGGCGCGGCGGGGTGCGTTGTAAAAGATGGCGACTATATCGTCATGGGCGTGAACAAGATCAAGCCCGGCTTTATGGAGATGACGGCAGAGATGCTGAAAAACGAATTTGGCGATGCTCACCAGGGCAAGCTGCACGATGCGTTGCATCTTCCGGTAGGGAAAAAGAATCCCCGCTTTAAAGGTACGGCAAAGGAATGGGCTGTGCGCAAGGCGGAGGATGAACTTGGCGTATCTCTGAAAGCCGTAGGGGACAAGCCGCTGTGGACCGAAAAAATGGGAAGCATGTGGGGTTCTGCCTATGAAGGCAAGGAAGTGGTCGTCTGGCAATGTAAATTCACCGATGAAAATGAGGCTGCGGAAGCAAGAAAGAAAATGTCCTGGGATGTGCCCGACACGCCCTTTGGCGCGCAGTATGTCGATACGCGCACGATGAAAGATCCGTCCGGCAAAGATGTAACGACTAAATGGCGTTACAGCGAAGATCAGCTTCGTATCAATAAAACGCTCTATTAATGCGCCTAAACAAAGGGGGAAAGTATATGAAACTGTCATCTGGAATTTTTAGTACGGTTGCCGCGGCGATGCTCATGGCGGGCGGCGCGCAGGCGCTTGAAATAAAAAATGACGGAGAGCCCGCGAGTGCGGCCGGCTGCGTGATCGCGACTAAAAAGGGCATCGTGTTCGCATTCGATACCATTCACCAGAAACTCCAGCTTCCGGTCGGCCATATAAAGCGGGAGCATTTCGGAGAAACCGATCTTGAATCGAGCGCCAATACCGCCAGGTATGAAGCGCGCACGGAAGTGAACCTGCCGGATGTAACGGTTGGAAAACTGATCCGCGCCGTAAAGGGAGTTCATATGCACGAATGCACGCTGAACAATGAGGACGATGTGATAGCGGATCTGATGGGGAGCGAGCGCAAGGATCCTCCGGGGGTTCTGGAAGGCCTGAAGAGCAAGCGCGTCGATGAGCATATTTCCATGATTATATTTGACCCGCTGACTAAAACGGATGTGGCGGGCAACCGGGCGGATATCGGGTACCGGTACAGGAGCGACGGCCCGTTTCTGGAAGAGTATTTCCGGGAAAAGTTCGGTCCCAGTGTCAGATAGTGGGGTATTTCCTGAAAAGCGTTTTGCCTGCCCTGACTGTGGCTGTTGCGATAGGGACATCGCCGGCGCTCGCTGATGATTTCAAGGCTGCGGGATGCTATATCGAGGTTCCTGAAGGAATCGTTCTGGCCGTCAATCAGGGGAGCTGGGCCAATGGCCTGAAACACTTACAATTTCCAGTCGGCAAGCGCGAGCCGGGCGAAACGCCGGGCGAAACCGCGCGCCGTGAGGTAAGCGAGGAACTGGGAGTCGCGCCGGAAGATGTCGCCGTCGGGGATTTGCTGGAAAACCTGAATGCGCCGGAAGAAAGGCCCGCTTACCTGTTCCGATGCGCCGTGAGGGGCATTGCAAGCGCCGCCAATGTTGAAAACCTGGTTCCCCGCGACGGCAAGGAATCCGCCGGGGGAATCGTCATCGATCCCGACAGTGGAACTTACGCATCCGGCCCGAAGACAGGGCTTGTAATCGACCTGCCGTTCCGGTTCGAAGGCGATCTGGACCGGATGAAGCGGCTTTTCCCCCTGTCTCCACGGTAGATATTTC
>JACQIJ010000009.1 GCA_016198545.1 Pseudomonadota bacterium | reverse complement strand
TTCCCGACGCGCCGCCCATTCGGCTTCTTTGCCGCTGGCCTGCGCATTCTCAAAAGCGCTTGCGGAGGCGTGAAGCGCCGAAGCGCACCAGCCCACCATCCGGCCCTCGGTCAACATCAGATTCTGCTGGTTGGCAAGCTCTATGAACGGACCGACGCTGCGCTGTTTCAAGCCTTGCGCTATTACGTCCTCGAAAATCTGACTGACAATCTTGTCGTGCAGCCTTTCGTTAAACGTGTCGTCAGCAAACGGGCTGTAATTCTCCCGTATGGAAAGAATGGAGGCGGGCTTTATCCCCGTCACCTCGGATACAAGGTAACCGATGGATCGCACATAAGTGTCATCGCTTGTATTGATAGCCGAGCTAAGAATTTCTTCCGGCTTATAACCCCGCCACGCCATATCCTGCGCTGGTTCGCTAAAAGCAAGCCATTGCTTCAGAGAGGCCTGATCGAACGTCTTTCCGACATTGCCGGCAATTCGTAATGCCGTTTCCACATGCTTTTTGCGGGGCAAATCCTGACCTATGCCGTTCAGCGCAAGTTCGGTTGCCTCCATGGCAATTATGTAGGGGTAATTCTCGGGGTTATGGTTCGGCATCGTCTGCAGCGCGTTCACGGCCCTGCCCTGCCCTATCTTGCGGACGGCATCTCTGTCTCCCTGCAATGCGCCAAGAACCGCCGCGAAAATGTCGGCACGGATATTGGCGCTCGCAAGATCAAGCACTCCGCGCCGACGGATTAAAACTTCCCGTGAACTTCCTACGACATTGTCCGGATCATTGCCGTACTCCAGCGCATCGATAGCATGCCATGCCAAATGGCACGCATGACGCCGCGCTTCCTTTACGTTCGTATACTGATCGATGTTGATGGAGCAAAGCGCCAAAACCGTATCATGACTGGCCAGCCCGAACAGAACCGGCTTGCGCGCGACCGCAACGCCGACAAGCGTCGATTCTTCGCTGTGCCGCGCTCTGGTCAACAGATGAAGGGCGGTTTGCGCCGCCGGATGATGCAGAACTTCCTGCCCGGCAAGTCCCAGCGCTTCCACCCGTTGCCCTTCATGGTGAACGATATAATGGACTGTCAGCTGTTTGAAGCTGTCCCCGATTTGCCGGCTGATCTGATGGCAGACCTGTAAGACCGTTTCTATCTGCATAGGCATAATATCAAGTCCCCCGCTTCGCCTATTTATTTGATTTATCTAATATTTTTTAATCTACACCGTATAACCACAATACCATTCTATGGTTAATAAAGTCTCAAAAAACAGGCTTTTTTTGCAAAAAACAACCCCGAAAACAGGCGTTTCCGGGGACAACGGAAAAAGCGAGAACTTCAGTTAACGGCTGGGTTGCGCTTCAACGATGCGGCAAAAAGATTGAGATGCGCACCTATGGCAGCATAATCCGCGGCGCGGCCTTCCTCCACCATATCCTGCATTGACGTGATTTCTTCGGCAGCCGTGGCGATCATATAACGCAGTTCCTCGGTCATGTGCGCCGGATCGCCGTAACGGGGAAAATCCTCGTTGTACAGACGATTACCCGCCATAACAAACAGGCAGGTCAGTATTTGTTCGGCTTTTTCACGCGGCGTTCCTTGCAACTTCAGAACCGCCGGCGAGTCATCTCGTTGCTCAAAAAACATATTCGGGAAACTGGCGATCATGCGAATGAGAACTCCCTTAACTGTTTGCGCTTTTAACTTTTGGGGGCTTCATTACTGCCCGAGCTTCATAAAAATTTACATAATTATTAAAGCGTTGTCAAGAAAATAATATTTCTTTCTTCTAATCGGGATAACGACGATACAGTTCCGCGGCCATAGCGCGCCCGACACGTACCTCTCGGGGGCTTTCAGATTTTTCAAGCTCATAAGCCCGCCTTTCAGCCATATCCATGAATATGCCGGTTACAGTGAAATTTTCAGGAGAGACGGCTCTGCGCTTCTCAATGTCCGATGCCGTTACTTTCATGCGCGCCGTATGAGAAATCGCGCTTGTCGCTGTGGCCATGCATTTTTCAAGTTCCTGCATGGCGTCTTTTTTGTCCCAGTCGTCCGTCAGCCCCTGAAGCCAGACTGCATCCGCTGCCGTGAAACCCCTATTCTGATTTTTGCTCATATTTTTTCTTCTATTACAGGATGTTAAAGAACGCAAGATGAAAGGAGGCCCGTTTTCCCCTTATCAAATTTTTCTGCAAACAGGGGCAATTGTATATTTCATAAGATAAAAAATCAAGAAAATCAGAGATGATGGCAGAAACCAAATCTTCGTACCTCTGGTTCACATCAAGTGGAACGTGTAAGCTTTGTGCGCGATTCAAAACAGGTTCGGAATACAAAAAAGGGGGGACATGACAATGGCCGCTAAATGGATTTACAGCTTCGGCGGATCCAAAACCGAAGGCCGCAGGGATATGAAGGAACTGCTGGGCGGCAAAGGGGCCAATCTTGCTGAAATGGCCAATATCGGCCTGCCGGTTCCGCCGGGCTTCACGATCACCACCGAGGTCTGCGCCCATTTCTACAAAAATAAAAAAGAATACCCTGTCGATCTGAAAAAACAGGTTGAGGATGCTATTGCCAAGCTCGAAAAGGATATGGATGCGAAATTCGGCGACCCATTCAACCCACTGCTGCTTTCGGTGCGTTCCGGCGCGCGCGTATCGATGCCGGGCATGATGGATACAGTCCTGAACCTTGGCCTGAACGATGAAACGGTCTCGGGACTTGCAAAAAAATCGGGCGATGAACGATTTGCATGGGACAGCTGCCGCCGGTTCATCCAGATGTACGGTAATGTCGTCCTCGGCGTACCTCATCACGATTTTGAAGATGCGCTGGACACACACAAACGCGATGAAGGGATTACCCTTGATACCGATGTAACCGCGCAGGGCTGGAAGGAAATCGTGGCTGAATACAAGAAAATCGTTCAAAAAGATACGGGGAAACCGTTCCCTTCCGATCCGCAAGAACAGTTATGGGGCGCTATCGGCGCCGTATTCAATTCGTGGGAAGCGCCGCGGGCCGTGGCTTACCGCGCCATTCACGACATCCCGGGCGACTGGGGCACAGCCGTGAACGTACAGGCGATGGTTTTCGGCAACATGGGTCAGGATTGCGCGACGGGCGTGGCATTCACGCGCGACCCATCGACAGGCGAGAATTATTTTTACGGCGAATATCTGGTGAACGCGCAAGGCGAAGACGTTGTGGCAGGCATCCGTACGCCGCAGTCTCTTACAAAACGTGGCAAGGAAAAGGAAGAAAGCAATCTGCCTTCGATGGAAGAAACCATGCCTTCTATTCTCAGACAGCTTGATGGCATTCGTCATGCGCTGGAAAAGCACTACCGCGACATGCAGGATATCGAGTTCACGGTGCAGAAAGGCACGCTTTACATGCTGCAGACCCGCACCGGCAAGCGCACGACGGCGGCGGCCCTGAAGATCGCGGTCGATATGGTGAACGAAAAACTGATCGCCAAAGAAGACGCTCTGCTGCGCATCGACCCGATGGCGCTTGACCATCTGCTGCACCCTACCCTTGACCCTATGGCGCACAAACATGTCATCGCCAAGGGACTTCCGGCATCGCCCGGCGCGGCCAGCGGCGAAATCGTCTTTTCGGCGGAAGACGCCGATGAGCGGGCAGCCAAAGGAACGAAAGTCATTCTCTGCCGCCGGGAAACCAGCCCGGAAGACATTCATGGCATGCATGTATCCGCGGGGATCGTCACCAGCCGCGGCGGCATGACCAGCCATGCGGCCGTCGTCGCGCGCGGCATGGGCAAGCCGTGCGTCGCGGGGGCCGGATCATTGCATATTGATTACGATAAAAAAATCATGCGCATTGACGACACGGAAGTGAAAGCGGGCGATACGATCACCATAGACGGATCCGCCGGCGAAGTGATGCTGGGCGCAGTTGAAACCGTACAGGCACAGCTCTCGGGGGACTTCGCCACAGTTATGGGTTGGGCGGACGATGCGCGCCGCATGAAAGTGCGCGCCAATGCCGAAACGCCGTTGGACACGGAAACGGCCCGCAATTTCGGCGCCGAAGGCATAGGTTTGTGCCGGACAGAGCATATGTTCTTC
>JACQIJ010000093.1 GCA_016198545.1 Pseudomonadota bacterium | reverse complement strand
TCTTTCCAGCAAGCACAGGACTTGCAAGATAATTTTCAATCTTTGTTGATATTTTTTATAATTACATACTTTAGGTCTATATCCCCGGCCCCGGGGCCAGAACTCATTCGTAAAGTCATGTATTTTCGGATAGCGCAGCAAGAATCCTACGCCCCCGCCCCGCTCGTCATGCCTGCGAAGGCGGGCATCCCCGGCCTGCGCTATTATCCAGCGGCTTGAACGGACAAGCGCCAAAACTCGACTCGCGTAGAATCGTCATAATTTATGAGTTTGGGCCCTAGGCACCTAAACAAACCTCTGGCCCTTATCATCGTCGCCGGCATTGCCGGAGCAGGAAAGATGGAGGCGGGTTTCCAGCACGGTGCTGTCCCCTCCAACAGCCACTCCCGCCGCGCGTCCACCGGCTTCAACCGAAAATCCATGTTCGAAATGCGGGGATGGCGGCCTGATCTTCCTGCGATTCCCATCCCGCGCAGGCGTACCGGAAGCGCGGACGACCATCGCTATATACAAGCCTGTCGTCAGGGAAACCACCAGCGAAAGCGCCGCCATAATGAGAGCCAGATTTACAGGGTCGGCAAGTAAATGATCAAGGGAGGGCATGCTTCATTCCTTTCCTGAAACGGGAGAGCAGAGACTGCCGATGCAGACTCTGCTCTCCTTTTCACCTACATTCACGCAACAATCAATGGAAGCGGATTTGCCGCACATCATCCGCGCCGGCCCAGAGCGACGCGCCACCCTGCGCTGATGCGCCGGATGCACGGTCAGTGCTGATAAGCTGCGGCTCAACCGTCGGTTCTTCCCTCGCAGCAACGGAAGTATCCGCGGCAACCTGATTTTCCTCCAGCTTGTGTATTGCCTGGAAGAAATAGCTGTCCTGCTTTTCCGCGTTGTCGAGGCGTTTGTCGAGTTTGTGAATGGCATCGCTGAAAAAGCCGGTCTGGCTTTTGATCAGCTCAAACCCGGCACGAAGCCTTTCGAAACCCGCCCCCAGCACCAGGCTGCTGCCCAGCGCCGTGACAGCGGCAAACACCGCAAACGCAAGCGCCACCACGAGATAAGTTTCAACTGCGATAGTCATGATTTTCACCCTTTCTTTCTTCGAAGATGAGATTGCACATCGGCTCACACGCATAATTTTTAGAGAGAAATGTGAACCTCTATTTATTATGTTAACTTTAAATCATTAATTCCCGGTAACCAATTGACTGCAACCTATTAAAAAATATGGCAATTTTATAAGTCATTTTAGATTAATTTTTGGGGCTGGCCTAGATAAGGTGTCTTATCTAGGCCAGCCCCTAATTTTTAAACCTTACCTGCAGACACAAAAAACAGGGGCCGGAAAACCCCGGCCCCTGTTTGATAAAAAAGAAGCTATTAAGCTTTCTTCTTTTTCTTCGCTGTTTTCTTCTTGACCTTCGTCTTGGCCTTTTTCACTTTTTTGGCCTTTTTGGTTGCCTTTTTGGCAGCCGCTTTTCTGACTTTGGTCTTATGTTTGATTGTCTTTCTCTTCTTCATAGTTTTTCTCCGTATGTTGAATTGAGTGGACTAAGACAAGGAGCGGTATGCACACGAAGTACATACACATAAGCACATACTACCTCAAAAAACTGCATACGAAAACACTTCTTTCGTAATTTTTACAATTTTATTGTGCAACACCCACCCCATCGGGACCATTTAGAAGAGAAAGTATAAAAAAAAGGTAAAAATTTGCCCGCGAAACCTGTTTTTTCGGCAGCGCGGGCAAAAATTTTGACTCAGTGCGACATTTTTGCGAATCAGATTCGCCTCAGTAACTACTTTTTCTGCTTTTCATTGAAAACTGCCGCCGCATCGTTCACAGGCTCTTCGGATGTTTCAATGACAGGCTCGGGCTTTGCATCCTGCGGCGGCGGCTCAGTATCGATTTCCTTTGTCTCCGTCACCCTGACTTCTTCTTTCATCTCCGTCTTAAGCTCCGGTCCCTTTGCCCGCGCCATGTTGGCACGCACATATTCAACGCCTCTGCCCGCCGTACGCTCCATTTCATAGGGAACGCCTTCATATGGGCGCATTTCCCACCCGTCGCCGCAACCGGACAACACAACGCATGAACCGGTCAGGAGTATAAAACTACGAAAATTTATAAACGGCATGGAAGCCTCCGCTGGAATACAAAGTCAATCAAGGACGGCGCGAACGCGCCACTGAGGATGATAATATAACGGAATGAGGCGCCGGGAAAGAGGCGTTCAAGCCCCTACATCAGATATCCAATGAGAAAAAAGAACAGGCAGCCGACGCCTATAATAGCGAGCTGAAGCCATTTTATGTTTCGCGAATCGGCCAGAAGGTACAGGTAAACAAGCGCGCCGAAAGCAAATCCGCCCGTTGTCGCCAATGATGCTCTGCTCTTGAACACAGCCCAGTACTTTTCCGTAGCATACATTGTTTCCATTACATCGGACGCTGCTACGGGATACATATATCCTGCTCCCAGAATCATCCCCCCGATTCCCAGAAGACCGCAAATGAGGGAAAAAATCTGGAAATGCATGAACAGATCCATGCCTGTGCCCCGATCGAAGGTAGCCGCCATCGGCTCTCTGATATTCGACTGAAACCAATCGCCGCGGAAGAGCCAATAATAGAATCCCGCGACCAAGGATACGGGAATAATCGCCGTATATATGCCGAAATGCATTCCTATTGATATCATGATCCACAAAGTCCCCATGACGAACAACATAGTCAGCCATATAAGGAAAAGAATAAGAAAGTAGTGCTTCATGACACCCTTCGGATTAAAACAGCCAGACGCATGGTATCACAAACCGTGGACATGCTCTAATTATTCCCAATCCATGAGGCTGGGCGCTTGTCGGAGAAAGCCGAAAGTCCTTCTTTCGCTTCGTTCCCTGCCCTTGTCGCCGCAATGCGGCTCGCCGTTTCGCCGCGCAGGGATTCTGAAAGCGGCTGCCCCGCCAGATCGAGACATAGCTTTTTAGCGGCGCGCATAGCCTGCGGCCCGTTGGCGGCAATTTCCTTCAGCGTCGCGTGAAGGAGGTATTCGACATCCTCCGGCCTTCCGGCGAGTCTGTGCACAAGACCGATTTCATGCGCCTTCGCGCCGTCGAAACGCTCGCCTGTCTGAAAAAAACGCCGCGCATGGCGTTCGCCGATCGCGCGCAAGACATAAGGCGCGATCGTCGCCGGAATGAGGCCCAGCTTCACCTCGGACAGCGCGAACCTCGCATCCTTTTCCGCTATGACGATATCGCAGCACGACACCAGCCCCATGCCTCCGCCCATCGCCGCACCGTAAACGCAGGCGATCGTGACCTGCGGCAGCGTATAGAGCCTGTAGAGCATATCCGCGAGTCTCAGGGCGTCTTCCCTGTTCTGCTTCTCTGTATAACCGGCGGCCTTCTTCATCCAGTTCAAATCTGCGCCCGCCGAAAAGCTTTTGCCCTTGCCGGTCAGAACGACAGCCCGGACATCGCCCCGCTCCGCCAGATCGCCCCACAGGGTGTGAAGACAGGCGAGCATTTCTTCATCGAAGGCATTATGAACATCGGGCCTGTTCAACGTGACATGCGCAATGGAGTCCCTGACTTCCAGCAATACGGTTTCGCCGCTCATAAGGATTCTGTCGCATGAAAGCAGCCCTGTGGCAAGGAAAAGTAAAGCTGCTACGCCCTGAAGCCGGGATTGAGGCCCAGAGTGGCGGATTCATCGTTCCGGAGCCGTTCGCCTGTTTCCTGCGCCACCGCGCGCGCCTGCTTTTCATCGGCAAGCAGATTTTCTTCGAATTTCCGGCGAGCGGCTTCGGATATCTCGACAACATCGTCCGCTTTTCCGGCGGACATCGTGTCGGCACTGTTTTTTATTTCATTCGCAGCGTCTTCCGGCGCTTCGCTTCTGAACAACTTCAGAAACGGATTATTTGCAATAATCGGCGGCAATACCATGACAAAGCCCCTTTTGAAATTTACCCTTCTTCATTATACGCTTTGTTTATTTATCAAACCATGAACGGTCAATGCCGTCTTAAAAATTCCTTTAAAATGAAGGATGTAGACGCGGCGTTCAAACGAACGTCGTAGACGTTAAACCGGCATTTTTCAAGATTCTGGAGGTGTGCCGCAGCCAGCCGAGCCGATGCATGGATAAAGCCGCGGCCCTTCCTGTGGGGGATGCACAGCGCGCTTGCGCGGACGGCAACAGCCCGGACGGCATCTTCACGTTTCATGCCGGATGGCATAAAGCCGCGTCCTTGCGATTCATGAAAAGGCACGGCCCTTAGCAAACCCGCCAGCGCATAGGCGACGGAAACATCGCGCACGGCAACTTCATCTGCCGCCTCGCCTCTTATTTTCATGGTCATGCGGTTCAGCGGCACGGTCGTAAAACCGGCATACTTCTCCAGCCCTTCCATCGACGCAGGCGCAACCCCTTCCAGATCAAACTCGCGGGCGTAAAGAAGCGCGTCAAAATCGTCCTGCGGCAAACCATGTTTCCGGATTGTGTCCGCAAGCGTAACCAGAACGGGATTCGTGTCCGGCAGCTTTCCCGCAGATATCCCGGCAATCGCATCCCGCCACCATTGCAGGCGGATATGCCCCATCGCGGTTTCAGTTACGAGTTCACGCGTCCGGGCGATTTCGTGATTAAAAGCGAACAGCGCCCACAATGCCTCCCGCTGGTCTTTCGGTCCTAAAATAGAAAGCAGAAACCGGTCGCGGTCATGCACCCGAACAAGTTCGCCGCAGTATGGCAAAGAAGATCCCATGCGGGCTATTTTTTCGGCTTCAACGTCGGGAAGCAGATGACATCGCGGATGTTCGACGAATTGGTCAGCAGCATGCAGAACCGGTCGATGCCCATGCCCCATCCACCGGTGGGCGGCAGGCCGTATTCAAGCGCGGCGACGTAATCCTCGTCCAGCATCTGCGCCTCCTCGTCGCCCGCTTCGCGCGCAGCAACCTGAAGATCGAAACGGCGGCGCTGCTCCTTCGGGTCGTTCAGTTCCGAAAAGGCATTGGCGATTTCCCATGTATTGACAAAGGTTTCAAACCGCTCCACCAGCCGCGGGTTCGAGCGGTGCGTTTTCGCCAGCGGCGAAATATCCATCGGGTAGTCGGTCACGTGGATCGGCTGGATCAATGTCGGCTCTACCTGCTCAGCGAACACGGCCTCCACGATCTGGCCCCAGTTTACCTCCGGCGGCGTGGAAATGCCGAGATCGTCGGCGGCCTTGCGCGCCTTGTCTGCCGTATCGAAGTGCAGAAAGTCGATTTTCGTTGCCTCCGTCACCAGTTCGAGCATTCCCTTGCGCGGCCACGGGCCAGAGAAATCGATCTCATAATCGCCATAGGGAACTTTCAGCCCGCCATGAACTTCCTTCACCACCGCCTGAACCAGATTTTCAACATGGTCCATCATGTCATTGTAATCCATATAGGCGTGGTATCCCTCGATCATCGTGAATTCGGGGTTGTGCTTCGGCGAAATGCCTTCGTTGCGAAAGGTGCGCCCGATTTCATAAACGGAATCGGCGATTCCGCCGATAACCAGACGTTTCAGGAAAAGTTCCGGCGCAACGCGCAGATAAAAATTTGTATCCAGCGTATTGTGATGCGTGACGAAGGGCTTTGCCGACGCACCCCCCAGTATCGGATGCAGAATCGGCGTTTCCACTTCCAGCGCGCCCAGCGCATCCATGTGTTTGCGGATGCCGGTCACGATTTTCGAGCGCGTGCGCAGGACATTGCGGCTTTCCTCGTTCATGATCAGGTCGAGGTAACGCTGGCGGTAGCGCTGCTCGATATCCGTCAAGCCGTGGTATTTTTCCGGTAGCGGCAGCAGCGATTTCGACAGCATCGTGAATTCCTTCACGTTGACGGTCAGTTCCCCGCGCGGGGTACGGCGGATGATGCCCTTTGCGCCGACGATGTCGCCGATGTCCACCGTTTCCAGCTTTTTCATCTCGGATTCCGGTGTGTTGTCCTTATGCGAAAAAAGCTGAATCTTCCCGTTGGGATCGCGCAGGTCAATGAACATGCCATTATTGCGCAGAGCCATGATGCGCCCGGCCACGGCTACCTCGTCCGTCGTCACCTCTCCGTCTTTCAGGTGCGCGTATTTCTCCGCCAGCGGCGCAAGCCTGCTGCTGCGCTTGAAAACGTGCGGATAGGGATCGACCCCCGCCGCCAGAAGTTCGTGCAGCTTCCTTTCCTTCGCCGCCCGAACGGCATTCATGTCCTGCGGGGCGACTTCAGGGGCTTTGGATGGCTTTGCGCTCATGGCTTTTCTCCGTATTACGCAAAGAACGTAGCAGATAACGGACTGTCTTGAAAGAGTTTTTGTCCTATAATGGCCGCATGAAAGCCGAATCCGGGAATGCCCTGTGGTTTATCCTTCTGGCCATCGCGCTGCTGGCCGCGCTGACCATTACTATCACGCGTGGATCCGACACATCGGAGCAAAGCGGCGACGTGGAGCGGCAGCGCGTTCTGGCCTCCGATACGCTGCGCTACGCCAAGAGCGTCGAACAGGCCGTGGAACAGATGCGCCAGCGCGGCACATCGGAAAGCGATATCAGCTTCGAGAGCGGCTTCGTCGGCGGCTATGCGAACGGCAATTGCGGCGGCAACGACTGCAAGGTCTTTCATGTGGAGGGCGGCGGCATCGCCTTCCGGAGCGCGAACAGCCTGGTCAGCGGCGATTCATGGCTGTTCACCGGCGCGAACAGCGTAGCAGGCGCCGGCGAGGACGGAACCGGCGCGACATCGAGCTTCGACAACGAATTGATCATGATGCTGCCCGACATCTCCGCCGCCGTCTGCGGACGCATCAATACGGAACTGGGCGTAGCGGGCATCCCGCAGGATACGACAAAGGCCGATGTGGCCACGAAGTTCGCGGGCGTCTTCCCCAACGGGCAGGTCATCGAAAACATGGGCGGCGAAAAGACCGGCTGCTTCGAAGGCAACCAGGACGACGGCGGCGCGTCCATCGCCGGAAAATATTACTTCTACCATACGCTGATACAGCGTTAACCCGCGCGGGTTAACGCAAGCTTTGCGCAGAACGATAAGGAAATCCGGCCCCGGCATGGCCGCTTCAGGCGGGCATCCGGTCTGACATTGAAAATGTTGTTTTTTCTTGTCGGATCCCCGCCCAGGTCGAGGATAACAACCATCGATGTGCCCGATTCTTAATGCAAATGACTATAAATCAGGTGATAGACGGGCCAGGCGCGGCAGGAACGCGTTCGGCTATCCGGGGCTGGGTCATCTGGTTGGCCGCTCTCATTACATCCATGCCTGCCTGCAACTGCACCGCCGTACCCACAAGAGGGCCAAAGCCCGGTCCCAGCATCTGCGAAGCCTCCGCCCCCGTGCCCATCAGCAAGCTGCCTCCAATCAGGCCTTTCATGCCGTCGACGAACATATCGTCCAGTTCCGGCCCTTTAATCCTTGTGATTCCATCCAGTGACATAGCTTATTCCTCCTGAAGACCGTGTTTCCTCATAACGTTGAGTGATGAATGGCAATAAAAAACCTTCTGCGGGTTTCTGGTTTTCCATCCGGACAACCAGCGCATCGCATACGGAATCGACCTGCTTCCATGTCGTTTTGTCAATGACCGCGCCAGCGGAAAACTCCTTGCCTTCGGCGCTGATGATGCGCACCCCGCGCTCGTCATGCGAAAACTCAATCCATGCTGGTTCGAAACCCAGCTTCCTGTCATAGATCAGCATGACCTGGTTCCGATCATTTATCGTCAGCAAAACACTCATAGCATTCAGCCCCCGCACATCCATTGTAGGGAAGCATCCTTAAGGTTCCGTTAATGTTTGTCGCGCAAGCCGGTATCCTGTTCTAAAGAAAGAAAAAATGGTCGTGAACGCCTACCCCCTCACACCGCCCAGGAAGGTATTGACGGCACGCTGGAGAACGGTCGATTGTTGCGTCAGCTCCTTCGCAGCATCCAGAACCATCATCGATGATTTTCCGGTCTCGCCGGCCGCGGCGGTGACCATATTGATGTTCTGCGTAACGTCCTGCGTTCCGGTGGAAGCTTCCTGCACGTTGCGGGAGATTTCCTGCGTCGCTGCGCCCTGTTGTTCCACAGCGGCGGCAACGAGCGTGGCGATTTCGTCCAGCATCTCAATAACCTTGGCGATTTCTCCGATCGACTGCTCCGAATCCTTCGTTGATTTCTGGATATCCGCAACCTGCTGGGATATTTCCTCCGTCGCCTTTGCTGTCTGGCTGGCGAGGTTTTTGACCTCGCTGGCCACGACGGCGAACCCTTTACCCATTTCTCCCGCGCGCGCAGCCTCGATTGTGGCATTGAGCGCAAGCAGGTTTGTCTGCTCGGCGATTTCGGTAATGAGCGTGACGACTTCGCCAATGCGTTGCGATGCCGTAACAAGGGCCTTCATAAGATCGGCCGTCTTTCCCGCCTTTTCCTTGGCCTCTCCGGCCACGCGAGAAGCCTTGGTCACCTGGGTGCTTATTTCTCCAATTGATGCCGTCAGCTCCTCTGCCGCCGTAGCCACCGACCGGACATTGGCAGCCGCCTGCTCCGCGGCAGCGGCGACGCTCGTCGCCTTTTCACTGGTATCGCCGGCAGTGCCGGACATGGATCCGGCCGTGGTCTGCATCTCTTCGGCCGCGCTTGAAACGCCGGTGATGATATTGCCGACTTCTTTTTCGAATTTGTCCGCCATTTCATTCATTTCATGACGGCGGCGTTCCTTGCCCAGACGCTCCGTCTCTGTTTTCTGGTATTCCGCATAGGCCAGCTTCGACTGCATGCCGCGCAAAACGACCAGCACATCGCCGATTTCGTCATCATCGACGTCGATCAGCGTATTAAAATTCCCGGCCGAGATAGAATCCATGCGGCTTTTGACATACGCCAGCTTGCCAAGAAGATAGCGGCTGAATGTCCACGACGCCAGCGCTCCCGCCAGTATCGCCAGGGCCAGAACCGCTATGGATATTCTCGTCCCCATTTTATAGTTGGCGTTTCCATTATTGTACTCTTCCTCTGCCACTCTCAGCTGCAAAGCAAGCAAATCCTCAGCCACGCCGGAAGCATCCCTGAAGAGAGGCATGGCCTTGTTTTTTATGTGATCTTTCAGGGCATCCATGTCTCCGCCTTGCGCAATTTCCATTCCCGCATTCAGGCCGCCGCCGACAAATACCTTCCTTAAATCCGCATAGCGGGCCGCCAGCTCCTTTTCCTCGGGCGTAAGATACGTAGCCATATAT
>JACQIJ010000105.1 GCA_016198545.1 Pseudomonadota bacterium | reverse complement strand
GCCTTCAAAAATACTTGTTTTAATTTCCATATTAATATATGGTTGGGCCAATGCAAGCACGCAAACAAAAGCCGCCGAACGATCGGGATTGTCCCCCAGCTCACGATTGACTCTTTCCATTGCCACGCTGAAATTCTTGTCAACCCCCGCCCATCGCGCCGAATAAACCCCGGGCGCGCCGCCCAAGGCATTGACCGCAAGACCGCTGTCATCCGCCAGCGCCGGCAAACCAGATGCACGGGCGGCCGCTTCCGCTTTCAATTTCGCATTTTCAGCAAAGGTTGCGCCCGTTTCTTCCGGTTCGGGCAGATTCAGGTCGGCGGCAGAGATCACTTCGATGTTATACGGCGCAAGCAACGCGCCAATCTCCCTTACCTTGCCCTTGTTATGCGTGGCAAGCACAAGCCTGTTGCCTTTGAAACGCGGCATCGGTTAAATTCCAATAGCTTCTTTTTGTTTCACTGCCAGTTCTGTGCAGCCCGTCTTCGCCAGTTCCAGCATCTCGCGAAACTGCGCTTCGGTGAACGGGTCTTTTTCAGCCGTTCCCTGAATCTCGACAAGACCGCCCTTGCCGGTGATGACGAAATTCGCATCCGTTTCAGCACTTGAATCTTCCGCATAATCAAGGTCGAGTGCCGCCGCACCATTACAAATGCCGCAGGAAATCGCCGCCACGCTGTCCTTCAGCGGCAAAGCGGGCAGAAGCTTCGCCTTCACGAGGCGCTGCATGGCCAGCGCCATCGCCACATAACCGCCGGTCACGGATGCCGTGCGCGTGCCGCCGTCGGCCTGTATCACGTCGCAGTCTATGCGCACCTGCCGCTCGCCCAGCGCTTCGAAATCCACGACCGAACGCAATGCGCGGCCTATCAGCCTTTGAATTTCCTGCGTGCGACCCGATTGTCTTCCCTTGGCCGCCTCGCGATCCATACGCTTGTCCGTCGAGCGCGGCAGCATGCCATACTCCGCTGTCACCCAGCCTTTGCCAAGATTTTTCATCCAGCCTGGCACTTTTTCCTCTATCGTCGCCGTACATAGAACATGCGTATCGCCGAACTTCGCAAGACATGAACCTTCCGCGTATTTGGAAACGTTGGTGATAAGTTCGATGGGGCGCAACGCGGACGCGGCGCGGCCGGACGGTCTGATCATGTTTGTTCCTTCACTGGTTCGTTAAAGTATTCAGGAAGGGAGGAGTAAACACACCCTGCGCCAAAGTCAACAAAAAGCCGCCGGAATCAGGGCCACTTCGCCTCCGGCGGCAGGGACATCAAGATGGCTTCCGTATTCCCGCCGGTCATCAGGCCGAAGCGCGTGCCGCGGTCATACAACAGGTTGAACTCCGCATAGCGCCCGCGTCTGACCAATTGATGTTCGCGCTGCGCATCCGTCCAGTCGTTGTTCATATGGCGGCGGACGAGTTGCGGGTATATGGAGAGGAACGTACGCCCGACATCCTGCGTGAAAGCGAAATCTTTTTTCCAGTCTCCGGTATCCAGCCAGTCGTAGAAAATCCCGCCGATTCCGCGCGGTTCGCTCCGGTGCGGCAGGAAGAAATACTCGTCGCACCATTTTTTGAACTTCGCGTAGTAATCGCCATCGTGCCTGTCGCAACACGTTCTAAATGCGGCGTGGAAATCCTTCGTGTCCTTTTCATCGGGAACCATCGGCGTCAAATCCGCCCCGCCGCCGAACCAGTTTTTAGACGTCACGATAAAGCGCGTATTCATGTGCACAGCGGGCGTCAGCGGCGACCGCATATGCGCCACCAGCGAAATGCCCGAAGCCCAGAACGCGCCGTCGCCGGTTTCCGCGCCGGGAATTTCCTTGCGGAATTTCTCGGAAAAATGCCCGTAAACAGTGGATATATTGACGCCAACCTTTTCAAACACCCGCCCGCGCATGACCGACATCTCGCCGCCGCCGCCGGGCTTCTGGCCGACTTCGTCCGCGCGCTCCCATTTCTTGCGCTCGAACCGGCCCGGCTTTTCACCGGCATGCTCCGTGCCGGTCAGTTCATCCTCGATCTTTTCAAACTCCGCGCATATATTATTGCGTAATTCGCGGAACCACACTGCCGCACTTTCCTGCCGCTGTTCCAGTTCAGAATGTTCCTGTCTTTTTACCTGTGCGCTCATGATCAAATCTCCTTGTTTGCCTCAACGCTTCCCCCATCACCATCGCCGCCGTATTTACTACATTTAACGAACGCAGGCCGGGCCGCATCGGGATTGTCAGGCGGACCTTCGCCGCATTATGAACCTCATCCGGCACGCCCGCGCTTTCACGGCCCATCAGCAGCACGTCGCCGGTCGCAAAAGCGAATCCGGTGTAGGGCTCCACTGCTTTGGTTGTAAGCAATATGAGGCGCCTTCGTCCTTGATTGCGGTCAAGAAATGACTGCCATGATTGATGCCGCGCCAGACCGCAGGCATCATAATAATCCATCGCGCTCTGCCTTATTTTGCGGTCATCCCACAGGAAACCACACGGCTCGATAATCTCCAACCCCGCCCCAAGGCAAGCGCACAGCCGCATCGCCGCCCCCACGTTCTGGGGGATATCGGGTTGGTAGAGGGCAAGGGCCAGACTCATACAAATGACATAAGTATATTTTCTTCGCCTTTGCAAGGGAAACTGTGTTGATGAGCGAATATACCCGGACATGCCCTCTTGCATCCCCTTCAAATGTAGAGTAAATGCCTATAGACGTTAGTGTTTTCTTATATGAGTCCTTCGAGATGACAAGCACAGCAGCAAATCAGAATAAAGACGACGGCGAAACCCGCCGCGAATTCCTTTTCCTTTCCGCAGGCGCAATGGGTGCGATCGGCGCGGGCATACTCGCCTGGCCGTTCGTAGACTCGCTTAACCCCGCCGCCGACACGCTGGCGATGGCAACGACGGAAGTCGATTTGACCCCCATACAGGTCGGGCAGGCCATCACGGTCGTCTGGCGCGGCAAACCGGTTTTTATCCGCCGCCGCACGTCCGAAGAAATTGCAAAAGCAGAGAAGGACGACAACGCGGACCTGCGTGACCCTCAGAAAGATTCCGCCCGGGTGAAAAATCCGGAATGGCTGGTTCTGGTCGGCGTATGCACGCACCTTGGCTGCGTGCCGCTGGGACAGAAGGGCAACGACCCGAAAGGGGAATATGGCGGCTGGTTCTGCCCGTGCCACGGATCGCACTACGATTCATCGGGTCGCATCCGCAGGGGGCCTGCGCCGAAGAATCTGGCAGTGCCTCCGTATGAATTTGTCAGCGATACATTGATCAAGATTGGGTGAGCGACATGGCTTCCGGCAAAAGAGAACCGTTCGATAATGCTTTCGTGGAGTGGGTAGATTCCCGTCTGCCGATTTTCACGTTGATGGTAAAAGAATACCGCGCCTTCCCGACACCTAAGAATTTCAACTATTTCTGGAACTTCGGCGCAATCGCGATGGTCATGCTGGTGCTGATGATCGTCACCGGCATCGTTCTTGCGATGCACTACACCCCGCACGCGACGATGGCCTTCAACAGCGTCGAGCGCATCATGCGCGACGTAAACTGGGGCTGGATGCTGCGCTACATGCACATGAACGGCGCGTCGTTCTTCTTCATCGCCGTATACATCCACATTTTCCGCGGCATGTATTACGGGTCTTACAAGAAACCGCGCGAGCTGCTGTGGATTTTCGGTGTTCTTATCTTCCTGCTGATGATGGCGACAGCGTTCATGGGCTATACCCTGCCGTGGAGTCAGATGGGCGGATGGGCCGCAACCGTGATCACCAACCTGTTCTCGGCAATCCCCCTGGTCGGCGAGAAACTCGTCGCCCTGCTGTGGGGCGGATTCTCGGTGGATAACCCGACGCTGAACCGGTTCTTCTCCCTGCACTATCTGCTGCCGTTTGTGATTTTAGGCGTCGTCGTTCTGCACGTATGGGCGTTGCACGTAACGGGCTCCAACAATCCGCTGGGCATCGAGCCGAACGGGCCGCAGGATACCGTTCCCTTCCATCCCTACTACACGGCAAAGGACACGTTCGGTCTGTCGGTGTTTCTTATTCTGTATGTCGTCGTGACATTCTGGTTCCCGAACGTGTTCGCGCACCCGGATCATTTTGTGCAGTACGATTCGATGGTTACGCCGCCGCATATCGTTCCGGAATGGTATTTCCTGCCCTACTACGCGATACTGCGATCCATCACATTCGACATCGGCATCCCTTTTACCGACATCGTGTTTATAAACGCGAAGTTCGGCGGCGTGATTGCGATGTTCGGCGCCGTGATCGTGTTGTTCTTCCTGCCGTGGTTCGATTCCCATCCGGTGCGCAGCGCGCGCTTCCGCCCGTGGTATAAAATCGCCCTGCTGGCGCTGGCGCTGGATTTTATCCTGCTGGGCTACGTCGGCATGGAAACGGCCGACGCAGTGAAATTCGGCATTCCGCTGGTTTATGTAGGGCAAATATGCACGCTCTACTACTTCGCGTTTTTTGTAGCGATCGTGCCGTGGCTGTCGAAAAACGAAAAGGCGCTGCCGCTGCCGAAAAGCATCAATGACGCCGTTCTTGCGGCGAAGGGGGCGTAAATGAGTATCCGCAAGTTCGCTTTTTCGCTGTTTGCGCTGACGGCGCTGGCCCTGCCCGCTCATGCGAAGGAAGGCGGCGGTCACGGGGAAGCAGCGCAACATTGGTCCTTCAAGGGCATGACGGGAACTTATGACCGCGCCGCCTTGCAACGCGGATTCGAAGTCTACCGGCAGGTCTGCGCATCCTGCCACTCCCTGAACTTGCTTTCATACCGCAATCTTGCCGATCTCGGTTACAGCGAAGACCAGATCAAGGCGATTGCTTCCGAATACGCCGTTATGGACGGCCCGAACGACGAAGGTGAAATGTTCGAGCGCCCCGCTCGTCCATCCGACCGGTTCAAGGCACCATTCGCCAACAAGAAAGCCGCAATGTACGCCAACAATGGCGCCTATCCGCCGGACATGTCGCTGCTGGCCAAGGCGCGGCATGGCGGCGCGGACTATATCTACGGCATCATGACCGGCTACGCCGATGCGCCGGAGAACATGACGCTGATGCAGGGCCAGTACTGGAACGCGGCCATGCACGGCAATATCATAGCCATGTCGCCGCCGCTGTCGGACGGCATGGTTTCCTATGAGGACGGCACGGAAGGCACGCTGCATCAGTATGCAATGGATATCGCCACTTTCCTGACATGGGCGGCGGAACCGCATATGGAGGCCCGGAAGCGCACCGGTCTCAAAGCCTTGATTTTCCTTCTCGTATTCTCTTTCATCATGTATGGTGTAAAAAAGAGGGTCTGGCAGGACGCACACTGACGCCGGAAAGCCGTCCTGCCGCATTTCATAATGCTGCCGGCAGGGGGTTACGATTTCTGATCCGAACGATATACGCATACGGGCCCGCGCCTTGCTGTTGAAAGCGCGGATTTTCCGCGTGTTCGCGCTGGCGTTTGCAGTATTGGGGATTTTGTTGTTCGGAGTCATTTACTCCCGTCACGCGGGAGGAAATATCTTCGCGGCGCTGAAAGATATTCATACCGTCATCATTATCCTCGTCCCCTTTCTGCCGGCGGCCGTCCTTTCCTTCATTGCCGGCCGGACGGAAAAGAAATTTTTTGCGCTTTTGAGGCCTCCTGCGGAAGATGAGGAGAAGTAAAGTGCGCGACAGCCGTCATGATATTTTGCATTTCTGGTTCGAGGAGACGGACCCGTCTCTTTGGTTCCAGCACAATGACGCCTTCGATACTCTGGTGCGCGAACGCTATCTTCTTGCGCATGAAATGGCGCGCGACGGGCTGTGCGATACCTGGAAAAACAACGCGGAAGGCTGTCTTGCGCTTTGCCTTCTGCTGAACCAGTTTCCGCGCAACATGTTCCGCGGTCAAAAACGCGCTTATGAAACGGATGGAAAGGCATTGCTGGTTTCAAAATATACCGTTGCGAAAGGCTTTGACCAGGTTCTGCCCGTCGTCAAGCGGCGCTTTATCTATCTGCCTTATGAGCACAGCGAACACCTGAGCGACCAGAAAAAGAGCGTCGAATTATTCGGACGCCTCCGAAAGGTGGACCCTCTGGGATACGAAAGAGCTCTCAAGGATATGCATATT
>JACQIJ010000104.1 GCA_016198545.1 Pseudomonadota bacterium | reverse complement strand
TATCAGAAGCACATCAATTTCCGACGTTTCGCTATTCGTTTTCGGAACATAAACATTAAACAAGAATTTTCCGCCGCTTCTCTCAAAGCGCTGCAAACGTCTATAAATCAAATATTCACCGCACTTTCCCTTGTCGCGTTTAATAGACGAGTACGGATTTTTTGTTATTTGATAGTACGTTGTCTTCTTGTATTTCCTGCTTTGATAGACCAGAACAATGAGCGGCACCAATAAGGGTAAGAATAGTAATGGCAATAAAAATAAGTCTTCCATCTTATTTAACCGACTCTCCAACTAATATCATATTCCTTCAGCGCTTCCAGATAGTCCTCTAAACTGATTATATCCATGCAGGGAAGCGCGCCTTTGTCCGTATTCTGGGCCGGGCCAAACGCTTTGCCAAGATAGCCGGGGAAATGGTGTCGCTGGCACAGGTGGAGAGCATGGCCGATGCCGTATGGCCCGGCATGCAACATGCCGTCATCGCGCTCCCTGATCCGCGCAAGGGTGAGCAGCTTGTAATGGTGACAACGCAGGAGGGCGCTAGCCGCGATGCCCTGTCGGCCCATGCCTCAGAAAACGGCATCACAGGCCTGGCCGTTCCCGCCACGATTCTGCATACGTCAAAAATGCCAATTCTGGGAACAGGAAAGATAGATTATCAGGCTGTCAAAGCCTATGCTGAACAGAAACTGCTAAAGGCAGCATAAGCAGAAGGCTTGTGGTCTGGATATTACGATAGCGTCAGGAGATTGCGCATGCCATGGACGACGCGAACGATCTCCACGTTGCCTTTGAGCAGACGGTACAGGATCAGGTAACTGCCCACCGGAAAGTAGCGAAATTCCGGGGCGATATCCGGACGGGCGGGGCCGATCTCCGGATTATCCGACAGCAGCCTGAATTTCGAGTCGATATCATCAAGAACGCGGTCTGCCGCATCGGGATTGTCTGCCGCGATATAAAGCCAGATATCGAGCAGATCTTCCTCTGCCTTTGCTGTCAGAATAATAGAAGCCATTGTTTGATTTTACTTCTTGTTCTTGCCCAAACGTCTGCGCGCTTCCTGTTTGACCGCTGCAACAGATTGCAGGGCTCCGTGCCCGCTTTCAAGGCCTTCGGCCCACAGGCGCCGCAACTCGTCGATGTCGCTCTGCAACAGGGTTCTTTTGAGCTTCCATTCGCGAAGGGCTTCGCGTACAACCTCGCTGTTGCTGGCATATTCTCCGCTTTCAACAGCCTGTCGTACGACATCTGCCATTTCCGGGGTCAGGGCAATACTGACTTTTTCGACGTTTGACATGGGAATCTCCTTACTGGCTTATATTACA
Organism: Pseudomonadota bacterium; assembly: GCA_016198545.1. Classification (GTDB taxonomy): domain Bacteria; phylum Pseudomonadota; class Alphaproteobacteria; order Micavibrionales; family Micavibrionaceae; genus JACQIJ01. The sequence continues at coordinate 8,840 of JACQIJ010000104.1, read as the reverse complement.
ATAGTAGCATAAATTGCTACTAATTGCTACCGATAACCTCGGGCTGGTCCGGGGCGCAACAATCGCAGAATCCCTGATAATTCCCTGTTATTTTATGATTGTAATTCTGCCCAATCATGCAAAACCCCATAAAACAGGGCATTTTCTAAGAAATTGGTCGTATGACAGGGTGGAAAACGGGCAAAATTCTCTGTATTTTTCCCTGCAAACAGGGAATTATACCGAGACGGGTTGCTACGAAACTGCAACCACCACCAATATTCTCATGGTTTCCTGACATTCCAGATACACCCCTTTAAAAGCACGCGAACTGCGGGCTTTTGCGAGGGTCGGTTTTGCTGACACTCAGAGACGCCTTGCCTTAAGACCATTTAGGCCCCGCTTTCTCCGGAGAGGGGGTACAGAGTGTCACTAGATTCAAAGGATTGGGGTTCTGCTAGAGACGGATCAGGCGATTTCGAGGCTTTGCTGGATGAGTTTGTAAACCTGGGCACGGGAACAGCTATTTTCCGTAGCAATAACCTGAAGAGGCTTGCCAGCGAAATGCTGATCCCGCCATCCACATGCCCTTTTTCTTGCTGGCTGCAACTTTGTCCCGAATACGCTCTCCGATCACCTCACGTTCAAACTGAGCGAAAGAGAGAAGGACGTTTAGTGTTAGCCTGAAGAGGCTACAAGGCCCAGACGCTCTGTGCCGCGCGCTTTAGATCTCAGCCAGTCACGCGCCTGGTTAATATCTCTGGTGAGGACGATAGGATAATTGGAAAGAGAGGTGTGTATATTGCGCGCATGCTCACCTACTCCGCCGCGGATGATGCAGTCGCTGCGAGCATTATCCGCCAGTGTCTTCAGCGCAGAGTTTCCGCTCCGAAACGGATCGGTGTCCCCTATCGAGTCCATGATCTGGTCGATCCAAAGGAATGGGCACGAGTACAAGTTTTGTAGTCGTGCCTTCGTACCCTCATCACAGATAGTAACCGGGGTGAGTTCGGCTTAAGAGCGAGGATAAGCGTCTGTAGGCGTAATCAGACCGTGACGAGAATGCCCGCCGTCTCCAGCGCGGTTTCGTCGGTCAGACCGGTGACGCCCAGCAGCGTGGCCACGGTGACGAAGTTATTGGCTCCGCCATCCTGGTCGATCTTCAGCGTGGTGTCCGTGCCGTTGTCGGTGATCTGTACCCAGTCCGTAATCGCGTCGATGCCGAGATCATAGCCGGTGAGCACGTCGGCAATATCGATGATATCACCCTGCCCCGTGCTGAAATCCTTCATGACATCGACGGCGCCAAAGGCGGAAGCCGCCTCGAACACGAACGTATCTCCGTCCCGCCACCGATGACGACGCTGCAACCTTGTACAAGTCACCAGATAAGTTACGGGTGGCTCTGAAGGACTGCGCGATCGCCTATACGCAATATAAGGATTTAAAACAGAAAGCTGCCGTTGACCGGGCCCGGGAGGTTGAACGGGAGAAAGAACGCAAGGATCGTAAAACCCGGAGCACAGTGCACGGCGATGGCTTTACCATGGAAGATCCCGGTACAGTCAAAATTCGCCGCGCTCCCCACCCTCAGGAGACGCCCGGTCTTTTCGAACGATTCTGCGCCGCAATCAAAAATACCGTCTTGCGGCAGCCGGCGACGGAACCTTCCGGTGGACGCCCGCGGGACTTGCCTGAGAAAATCTTATCTGTTCCGGAGTCAGCCTACGATCTTGCGATGCGTATCAGAGCTGCCGATTTTGACAAGGCCGTGGCGTGTCTGGCGGCCCACAGAAAAGACGGATGGTATGACGTTATCGGGAAAAATGTCGTCAATGCGATCAATCGATCCTATATCGCCCATGGCAATTCACCATTGAAGGCTCTCGACGACCTGGCCCCAATGCTGGCAAAATTGGAACCGTCCTCTCTACCGCCACCGCCACCATTGAAAGGGCCTCTTCTTTGATAATTATCTCCCGCATGCCTTGCTGAGTGAGTCCTGAATCGATAAGAAGTCCTGCCATTAACGACCATATTTATAGTTATATGTCCCCATATCCCACCGCTCTCCTTGGAAGCTTCCCCCGTTTATTCCTTCTGCCCCGCTACGACCGCGAGCAGATCAACGCGATCCCTCACGCCCCTGCTCACCGAAGCATGCAGAGTTCCCGGAAAAACTTTCGGCAAGGCCGATTCCACTTTTTTGAGGGCTTCATGCGCCATATCCGCCATCTCCTCAATCGCCGCAAGGACAGAGGATTTCGGCATTCCTGCCGCTATGCCCGTCTGCACAAAGTGGCGGCCCCTGATTTCGCCGATGCGGTAATGCCGGTTCGTGCCGACCGACATGGAAAGCTTCATCTGCTTGCGCTGAATCTCCCCGGCATCAAGACTTGGTTGCGCGGTCAGCACGTCATATAGCGGCGTCAGATGAAAGCTGCCCCCCGGCCCCAGAAAGATGCTGAAATTCTTGGCATGCCCGTCCGTAGCGCCAATCAGCCAGAAGAAGATCTGCGCTTTCAGGACCGTTTCGCGGTCAGCGGCCGGACTATCGCTCGCCTTTAGCAAATCAAGAATCTTCACCAGCCCCGGCCCGCCCTCGCTTTGATACTTTTGCGTCGGCGCAACGGAGAGCGCCTGGCAGCAATCCTCCTGCGGCAGGCGCAGAAGCCGCTTATCCGCCGTCCATCGCCGGTCAAACCGCTCGATCACCAACGCTCTCGTTTCGTTGAAATCGTGAATCTCTGCCTTGTTGACCGTCAATCCGAAGGCGCCGGCCAGCTTCAGGCAGTAATACTCGTTTTCGACGCTGTTCGAGAGGTCCAGACCGTTGGGCAGCTGCCCAATCTGTTTCTTCAGAATATGAGTCGTCGGCGTCGTGCCCGCAGGCTTCCACCACTTGCCCTTATACCGCAGCAGTGCCGTCTTTTCCTGTGCGCCGGCGACCGAAATCCGAAAATCATCATCACGGCTTAAGCCCAGCGGCGCCTGCGACAGGCCCTGCAGCAATCTTTCAATCGCCGCCTCGCCGACAGCCTCCCCCTTGATTGCCGCGCTATCGCCCCCATGCTCATCGCCGATTCCGATGAATTGCAGAGCCCCCACGCAATCCCGCCCGATAGCCGCGAGCAGACTATAGAAGTCCGTACCGCCCGCCCCGACCCGTTCGGCAACGCGGCGACGCAGGGCATCGGAATCCGGAAGCAGATTATCAAAGACCGCCGCTACCGCCGCCCCCCTGTATGCATCCTCCCGCAAGGGAAGCGACAGCGAAACCGGAAGCGCGTGCTCCCATGCCAGCCAGCCCGGCTCATAGCGGAAGTCGATCGCGCCGGTCGCCGCCTTCGTAAGCACGCCCACGGGACGGTTATTCAGCAACACGCGCAAGGGCGCATGGGTTCGGCGGCGCGGCATCAGAATATCTCCTCGATATCCGCAGCCCCCGCCTTCGATCGCGGAACAATCCGGAATTCCAGATCGAGCGCGGCCAGAACGCTTAGGATCGTCTGCAGCCTGGCCGCCGGATGACCCGTCTCAATCAGGGAAATCGTCTCCTGGCGCAGACCCGTCTTCCCGCCAAGCTGCGCCTGGCTGAGACCCCGCTTCTTCCGCATGCGGCGGATCAGATTCCCGATTTGTCTCGGATCACGCGCAAGATCGCTCATTACTTCCTCCAGTCCTCATTATGCGCTAAATCCTATACAATAGCAATATGCTATTTACCGCATAATTTACAGTTATGCGATATGGCGCATATTCCAGCATTATGCGCCTTCCGGCATATTGGCCGCCTGGCTTCCAGTACCGACCCGGCTCTTTTCCCGTCATTCTCCTTCCTGACGGGTTTTTCACGATGGTTCCGCGAAGCCTAAGCGGGCGCGCCGCGCGGTCAACGGCCTGCCCGCGCCGAGAATCCGCGTTGGCCGTTTCCCCGCCTTTGCCGAAGGCGGGTGACCTGCGCGGCTTGTCCGCCCGCTTGCCTCCTTCGCGTATTGGAAAAACCCGTAACAGAAGGAGAAGACAATGACTGAAACGATCACGATACCGCTGAACAAGCTGGCCGTCTGGGATGGCAACGTCCGCAAGACCGGCGCGCATGAAGCTCTTGAGGAACTGATCGCCTCGCTCGCCTCCCACGGTCTGCTGCAAAGCCTTGTGGTGCGCGCGATTTCTACAAAAGGCAAAGCGAAGGGCAAATACCAGACCTGTTCACGGAAACCACGTTCCTGCTCGATGGCGCTCTGCTTGATGACCTCGCCGCAAAGAAACTGGCCAAGCAGGAGAAGAAGCTGCTTGCCGAAGGCTGGGCATGGGTTGCCGTAGATCCCGACCTCTCATGGGAAGCCCGCAACGGCTACGGACGCATTTACGAGGAGCCAGTTCCACTCACTCCGCAGGAGCAGGAAGAGCACGATTATCTCCAGCGCGAGCTTGATCGCGCCTATACAAAGGTGAGCAGGATAGAATAATGGCGAAGCTTGATTGGACAAAACTTTTAAATCAAAAAAGATTCTCAAATTACCAAAGCGCGCCCAAAAAACCCGAGAAGCCTGAGTTTGATTGGTTGCTACCTGAAAATTCGAGAACAGAATTTGAAAGAGATTATGATCGAATTTTGTTCTCAACACCAGTCAGGAGAATGGCTGATAAAACTCAGGTTTTTCCTCTCGAAAAAAATATCAGTATTCGGACTAGGCTAACTCATTCTTATGAAGTTTCCAATCTTGGCCACTAATAAGGAGGTGTCCCTATGCAGCTCCGTAGATTGGTATTGAGGGGTGTGGTATTCGCAGCGCTCATGGCATCTACGGGTCCCTCTCTCCCCGTCCATGCTCAGGTGGGCGAGATTGCCAGCTCTGCCCTTACACAGGTGTCGTTCTCCAGCAGCTCTTCGCGGACCTTACCACCATGATAAACAAGGCACGCGACGACGGTGACTACCTTTTAGCGCGGGCATTCGCGCAGAATCACCCGAAATATGAGTTTTGTTCGGCGATAAAACCGGCCTGCTTTTTTGCGACGGCGCCCGGCGAAAAAATCTGTTTCAGTTTGACGTATGACGGCGCCGCTTGCATCGAAAAAGAAACGCACGAATTGCCAAAACAGGCATAATTTCTAGTACCGGCTACATACTGTGACGCCACCCCAGATTCCCTGATAATTCCCTGTTATTTTTTGACTTCATTTATTGCCAACGCCCTGAAAGCCGCAGAAACCAGGGCGTTTGATGCGAATTGGTCGTATAACAGGGGGCAAGAATCGCAAAAATTCTCTGTATTTTTCCCTGCAAACAGGGAATTATACCGAGACGGGTTGCTACGAAACTGCAACCACCACCACTACCTTCTAAGCCGTTGCTTTTTCAGCAACGAATTGATCTGACATAGCATTTTCTTCCCTGCTGCTATACAAACGGGCATGGAGGGAGAAGGACGTTCGGATAATTTCAGATTCAGCCCTTCTTTGAAAGATCGCCGGTAAAGCCGTGGAGAAACGATTGCAGGAAATCGCGCGTGTTCTGATCGGTTATCTCCCCGGCATCGTTGAACACAGTGTGCGCCCTGGAAACCATCAGCCGCCCGCCGAACCAAGGCCTTGTGCCCAGCAGCTTTAAAACCGGCAGCCACGCGTCCTGCGCCAGCACCGTGCCGAAACCGCCGGGCGACGCGCCGATGACGGCAACGGGCTTGCCGTCGAAAACATCCTCGTAACGCGCGGAGGGGCGGGAGGCCCAGTCCATCGCGTTTTTCAAAACGCCCGGAATGCTGTTGTTGTATTCGGGCGTGGCGATCAGCAGGGCGTCGGCTTCGGCGATTCCTTTCTGAAAATCTATAACGGATTGCGGCACGCCGTTCGCGGCTTCGTCGTCGCCGTCGTAAAGCGAAATGCCATGCAGTGTCTTTACAGTGAGCGCAGCGCCCTCCGGCATCATGCCGGCGGCGGCACGAAGCAACGCCGTATTGAACGATTTTTTGCGCAGGCTTCCGGATATGCCGAGAATATTGATCATGATTCTTGCTCCTTTTGTGAGGTAAAAAGGGCGCGAGGATCATCCCCGCGCCCCTTCATCGAATCAGGCCCGTTTCTTCTGCGCCTGATTAAGAACGTTCAGATTCGTCTCATGCCCGTTTTTCTGAACGGACTGCGCTTTGTCGTAGCTTTCCATCAGGGCGCGGTAGGGCGGCACGACATGATCGACCATGACATTTGCAAAATCATAGGCGTCCGCGCGGTTCCATGTGCTCATGATTTCCGCCAGAACGGCGTAGGTATCGATCGGCATGGCCCCGGCCTGCGTGATGCGGGCGACGGTGAGGTCTGTCGCCATCTTGCTCCAGTTGCCGGACGCGTCGACGACGCAGAACACCTTGTAGCCTTCGGTGAGCGCGCTCAGGGTTGGAAACGCCATGCAGACGCTGGTCAGCGTGCCCGCGATGATCAGGGTTTTACGGCCCGTTTTCTCGATCGCCTTCACCCACTCCGGGTTGTCCCACGCATTGATCTGTCCCGTGCGCGGGATATAGACGGCATCGGGGTTGGCCGCATGGATATCGGGGATCAGCGGGCCGTTCGGGCCGTCCGGCACGGAAGCGGTTGTGAAGGTCGGGATGTTGCCAAGTTTTGCAACCTTGGCCAGCGCCGTCGCGTGGCTGCGCAGGGTCGGCTGGTCGATGTCGCGCACCAGCTGGAACAAGCCGGCCTGATGGTCGATCAGCAGCATGACGGCGTCATCCGGGTCGATCATCCATTCGTTTTTCCCGACTGATTTTTTATCGAATTTAGACATGGTACTTTCCTTTCTTTCGTCGTTGGTTTGAAAAAATATCCTGCTTCAAGAAAATCTCAAAGCAGGATATGCAGAAGTCTAGAAACGCCCGGCGGCGTAGTCGTTCATCGCGGCGCGGATTTCATCATGCGTATTCATGACGAAGGGGCCGCGTCCGACGATGGGTTCGTCGATAGGCTCCCCGCTCATGAGCAGGGCGACGGTGTCCTCCTGAACGTCCAGAGTGAGCGTATCGCCCTCGCGGGTGAATTGCGCCAGCTCTTTCTTGCCGAGAGTCTCGCCGCCCGCGCCGACCTTGCCGGACAGAACCAGCAGGGAGGCGTTATGCCCTTCGGGGATGGAAAGCGTAACGCTTTTGCCGCCCTTCAGGCGCATGTCCCACAGATTGAGCGGCGTGAACGTTTCCGCCGCCCCGTCCTTGCCGTCGTACTTTCCAGCAATCAGACGCACATGACCGGCATCGCCCGGCAGATCCGCCACGGGAATATCCTTGTTCAGGATTTCCTGATAGCGCGGATCGCCCATTTTATCGGCGGCAGGCAGGTTGACCCAAAGCTGGATCATCTCCAGCGTGCCGCCCTTGCGGGTGAAATCGCGCCCGTGCATTTCCTCGTGCAGGATGCCACGCGCGGCGGTCATCCACTGCACGTCGCCGGGGCCGATCTTGCCGCTGTTCCCGGCGTTGTCTTTATGTTCGACCTCGCCTTGATACACGACGGTCACGGTTTCGAATCCGCGATGCGGGTGTTTTTCGACGCCGCGCGGTTTGTCCGCCGGCTCGAACGCAGCCGGCCCCGCATAATCGAGCAGCAGGAACGGGCTGATATCCGGGCCTTGCGTGTCATAGGAGAACAGGGTGCTGACGGGAAAGCCGTCGCCGACCCAATGTCCGCCCGTGCCGCGGTTGATGCGTGTAACAGTTTTATTTTTCATGATGTTTCTCCTTTCTTTTTATCGTCAGGATGCTAAGTTAATATCATACGATATTTTTGCAAGTACGCACAAAAAGGATACCGTAAAGGAGCGAGGTCGGATGCCTAAAAAAGAGATTTTTTGCCCTGTTGAAGTGACGATGGGTCTAATCGCCGGCCGATGGAAAGTCATAGCGATTCATTATCTTTTTGATGGCCCGAAGCGTTTCAATCAGTTGCAGCGCGAATTGCGCGGGGTAACGCACCGCACCCTGACAAAGCAATTGCGCGAGATGGAAGGCGACGGGATTGTTCTACGAAAAGATTACAAAGAAATTCCGCCGCGCGTGGAATATTCGCTTTCGCCATTGGGAAAATCCCTTAAACCGATTTTGCTGGCCCTGCATGAATGGGGGGAAGCCTACTGCAAAAAGGAAGGCGCAAATCGAATAAAATGATTGGCGAAGGCGTAGAAAGCGTCCGTTCCATCGTTGGCGCGCCATTTTCCTTGGCCCCCTATTCGTCCCTATCTATGAAACCTTTGATATTCTCTATCGATAGAAAAAACCTTTTCTTTGTCATACAAAAATTGGAAACTGGCCAAGGTAAAAGGGCGCATTGCCAGACCATATATCAGTTACAGGTACCCATGCCATGAGCGGATCAATCCGATACAGTCGTCAAACCGCGCTTTCCGAGATAAGAGAAGCCGGGCAGGAAAAGCTGTCAGGGGCGCGAGCGCTCGTCATTGGCGCGGGCGGGCTGGGCTGTCCCGCCCTGCTCTACCTTGCGGGCGCGGGCATCGGCACAATCGGCATTGTCGATTTCGACCGCGTGGATGAGAGCAACCTGCAGCGTCAGGTTTTGTTTACGGCGGAAGATTGCGAAAAACCGAAAGCCGCATCGGCAAAAATACGCCTGTCGGCATTGAATCCTGAAATAAAAGTGAACGCTTATGATGAAGAGCTGACAAACAAGAACTCAGTCGGTTTATTTTCCGACTACGATGTTATCATTGACGGAACAGATAATTTTTCCGCAAAATTTTTAATCAATGATGTCGCCGTGAAACTAAAAAAACCCTTTGTTTATGGGGCTATACAGGGTTTTGAATCACAAGTATCGGTATTCAATCATAAAGGCGGGCCGTGCTACCGCTG
>JACQIJ010000119.1 GCA_016198545.1 Pseudomonadota bacterium | reverse complement strand
GTCAAGTTTTTCTTTTGTCAGCAATAGTAGATAGTTAGCATAAGCATTATCAGGCTTTTCCGGGTCTAAAGAAAATTTTCCAAAGTCGGCAATAATACCTGTGGAAAAGTTAGAACCAAGGCTGTATGTCAGTAATAAAAGCAAATCAGAGGCTTTATTTTCCGATATGTTTTTCCAGGCTTCCTCCCATGCGGCAGGGGCCTTCGTGTTAGCGCTTGCAAATAAAAGCATAACAGTGCGAATCGAGTCGACGGCAAGACCGTCGGGTGAGGCTTTCTGGAAGACATCTGTAAAAGGAAACAAAGCACTAATTCCGTACTCTTCCTTTAAATTCAATATGTTATTCTGCATTTCCTGATCCGCCTTCAGAGAAGCGGTTTGATACAGATAGGGCAGTCTTTTCCATCCTTTGATTTTTTTATATTCCGGAAGCTCCTGTTTTCCGTCCCTGTCGCCGGCAACTTTTGCGCCCTTGTAAAGGGCTGCCAGCTCTTTCGGGTCGCGCATGCCGTTTTTAACAAGTTCCAGCAACAGACTGAAACGGAGGTTTTCCGGCAATCCCTTGTCCTTGAGCAGCAAAGAGGCCGCGAAGCTGCCTTGCGCGTCAAAGGGCGGGTCTATTTTAAGGGAGCTGTAGTCAAGGCGGCTGTCGGCTATAAGGACGGCCCTTTCAATCGCGCCGAGAGATGAAATATCTTTTAATTCTTTAATTTTATAGCGAAAGCTTTCTTTCAAGGCAATTTTTTCAAGAATTTCGCTTGTTTGCGCCGATGCGGCCTTTTTATCTTCGCCAAGTTTCGACATCAGGTAATCGCAGGCGGGAAGGGCCTGCTTCCAGAAAAGAGAATCGGCAAAAAATTTTTTATGGGCGCGGACTTCAAGGCAGGCATAGGCGACCTGACCGTTGTAGAGCATGGCCATGATACCGGCCTGTCCCAGGCGTTCGTGATAGGGATTGTTCGGGTTTTTGCTGTAAAGTTTTACGGCATCTTCGAAAAGGCCCATATCGGTAAGCTTTTCGATGCGCGCCGTCAAAAAATCCCGTCCGGCTTCGCTTGTGCCGGACATAAGTTCAATTTCGTTGCTGGTCAGCAAAGCGCGACGCACGAGGCTATCCATTACCGGATAGCCGGTTGGAGAAGAAAATTCAGATATTAGTTTAACAACAAAATTCTTTTCGCTGTTCTCCCACATGTCAATGCCAAGGCCGCCGTCGGAGGCGTTGGAAATAAGACCCAGCGATTCAATTTTGGCAATGGCGACCGGTGTTGCTTTCGGGGCGCCGCTTTTGATATCCGGAGGGGAGGGCTGTATGTTTTTTGCGGAAACCGTTTCCTTGCTCTCTTTTTCCGGATTTTCTTGCTTGTCCTGTTTTTCTGTAACTTCACTCTTTTTTGAAACAGGCATCGTTCCGGCGGTTCTTTCTTCCGCGTGAGCGGGAGGCGTTGCCAGCAAGGCTACAAAAAGGCACGACAGAAATATCCATGTTGCTTTATTGAAAAAAAAGATCATTGGAGAGCGTTTTTGTGATTGTGGATTGCGCGACCGGCACGTTCGACATCGCAAGGAAGAGGAATGCACCCGCAAACAGGAGCAAAAACAGGCCTGCTGATATTTTCAGGATCTTTTCTTTCATACCGATTACCCTTTCGAACGCTCTGAAAATAGACGCGATTGCGGGGAAATACAATGGCCAGGATTGTTTTTGACTGTTGCCTCGTGCATAAGCTGGGTATGGCTACTGGGATGTCGGAGGATATTAGAAGATCGGTCGCGGGCATGTTAAACCGGCCCATAGCCCTAATCGGCCTTATGGGGGCCGGCAAGACCCGGTTTGGCAGGGTTCTCGCTGATGCGCTGGGGCTGGATTTTCTCGATTCGGACATGGAAATCGAAAAAGCGGCCGGCATGAGCGTGGCGGATATTTTTGACAGGTTCGGAGAAGCATATTTCCGTGACGGGGAGCGCCGGGTCACCAAAAGGCTTCTGGATCAGGATGTCTGCGTCATCGCCACGGGCGGCGGGGCGATCATGGATCCTGAGACGGCCGAGGATGTCTGGAGTAAAACAGTGTCCATCTGGGTGCGCGCGCCTATGTCCGTGATGATCGAGCGTACAGGCCGGAACGACAGGCGTCCGCTTTTGCGGAAAGGCGATCCCGAAAAAGTGTTGGAAAGGCTGGCGGAGGCGCGTTACCCCATTTACCAGAAAGCGGATATTATCGTGGACAGCGATAGCGGGTCTGTCGATGCGGTGCTTCTTCAGGCGCTGGAAAAGCTGTATAGTTTCCTTCTTAGTCGTAAAGATGCATCCGGGCCGGAAGAAGAACGAATATGAGCGTTTTGCACAAGGTTGATGTAAAGCTGTCCGGCAAGTCCTATTCAATCCATATAGGCCGCGGGTTGTTGCACAGTCCGGGGCAATTTGTGCCGTTCAGCCTGAAGGACCGGAGCCTGTTCGTTTTGACGGATGAGAATGTCGCGAATCCTCACGGGCTGGCAGTTTATGAAGGGCTGAAGGCAACGGGTGCGCGGTCGGTCGAGATACTGGCGATCCCCGGCGGAGAGCAGAGCAAGAGCCTTTCCGATTTTGAGCGCGTCGTGTCGTGGATGCTGGATCGCGATGTGGATCGGCAGTCCGTTCTGTTTGCGGTCGGGGGCGGGGTCATTGGCGACCTGGCGGGTTTTGCCGCCTCCGTCGTCATGCGCGGCATTGCCTTTGTCCAGATTCCCACGACGCTGCTGGCGCAGGTGGATAGTTCCGTTGGCGGCAAGACTGGAATAAACATGCCGCAAGGCAAGAACATGGTGGGTACGTTCCATCAGCCTGCCGCGGTCGTATGCGATATGGATACGCTCAAGACCTTGCCGCAACGGGATATCCTGGCCGGGTACGCTGAAATCATCAAATACGCGCTCATTGACGACCCCAGTTTCTTCATATGGCTGGAAGGCAATGGGAAAAAGGTGTGCGAAAAAGATCCGGAAGCGTTGGCCCGGGCCGTTGCCACGGCTTGCCGCAAAAAAGCGGAGATTGTGGGCGAGGATGAAAAGGAGCATGGCAGGCGCATGATTTTAAATCTCGGCCATACTTTTGGGCATGCGCTGGAAGCCGCGACCGGATATGACGGCCGGCTGGTGCACGGGGAGGCCGTGGCCATAGGAACGGCGCTGGCGTTTCGTTTGTCCGTGCGCATGGGATTGTGCGCGGAAAAGGATGCCGACCACGTTGTCAGGCATCTGAAGGACATCGGTCTGCCGACCCGGATAGACATGATTTCCCCTTCACTGCATGATGCAAAGGAAATCATGGGTTTTATGGTTCACGACAAAAAAGCATCTTCAGGAAAGATAATATTCATTTTGTCGCGGGGCATAGGAAACTGTTTTGCCGCGGACAATGTGCGGAAAGATGATCTTGAAGCGATACTCGTCCATTCCATGAAGAAAGGATAGGTTTTACCATGTCTGCGGGAATGAGCGGATCTTTGATTGCGGTTTTTGTGCTCCTTTTGCTGTCGGCCTTTTTTTCCGGGTCGGAAACGGCGCTGACGGGTGTTTCGCGGGCAAGGATGCATGTGCGGGAGCAGGAGGGAGACCGTCGCGCCGCGCTGGTCAACAGGATACGCGAAAAGAAGGACCGGATGATCGGCGCTCTCCTTTTGGGCAACAATCTTGTGAATATCATGGCCTCGGCTCTTACGACCAGCATTCTGATTAAAATATTCGGCGATGCCGGCATCATTTACGCGACGGCGGTGATGACGGCGACAATCCTGATTTTTTCCGAAGTGTTGCCTAAGACGTATGCTTTGCATCATACGGACGGCATGGCTATGGCGGTGGCTCCGTTCGTGCGCTTGGTAATCATGATATTCGCGCCGGTGACGGAAATGGTTTCATGGGTCGTTCGCAGCATCCTGAAGCTTTTCGGAGCCGATATCACGATGGTCAGCGGCGGCAGCCATATGGAGCTTCTGCGCGGCGCGATAGACATGCACCGCGGGCCGGAGGAGGGCGTGCGGGCGCAGCGCGCCATGCTCCGGTCGATTCTCGATCTTGCTGACGTCGATGTGGGGGAGGTGATGACCCACCGCAAGAGCGTCATCATGATCGACGCGGGACAGCCTCTGGGGCAGGTCATCGAGAATGTGCTGCAAAGCCCTTACACGCGCCTGCCTGTTTGGAAGGAGAGACCGGAGAATATTATAGGGGTCATCCACGTGAAGTCGCTTTTGAAGGAAATGCAGCTTCATGAGGGAAGGACGGATGAAATATCCCTGGACTCGCTTGTGGGCGAGCCGTGGTACGTTCCGGATAGTACGACATTGTTCGACCAGCTTCAGGCGTTTCGCGAGCGGCGGGAGCATTTCGCGCTTGTTGTCGACGAGTACGGAAGCTTCATGGGCATCGTGACGCTTGAGGACATTCTCGAGGAGATTGTCGGGGATATCGACGACGAAATGGATGAAATCGTCGCCGGCGTGCGCAAGCAGCCGAACGGATCTTATCTGATCGATGGCACGGTTACGATCCGCGACCTGAACAGGGAGTTCGAATGGAAGCTGCCGGATGACGAGGACTACTCGACCCTTGCCGGGCTGGTTTTGCACGAAGCGCAGATGATTCCCGAGGCCGGGCGGACATTCCAGTTCTACGGCTTTACGTTCGAGGTTTTGCGGCGACAGCGCAATCAGATTACGCTGGTGCGGGTGGCCCCCCCGAAGAAAGCCAAGACGGCCTAGGCGCGGCTGTTTATTGCTGCGGTTTCGGCCATGTCTGACAGCCGTTCATGTCATAGACCTTATCGCCGGGGTTCAGGCGGATATAGCCGTCGCGAGAACCCGGTTCGTTTATATAAACCGCTTCGGCCCCGTTTTCCCTTGCGTTCGCAAGGTTTACCCTCAGGTCGCTTATTACCATTTCATCCAGTTCATCGGAAAGCCGCAGGGCGGCCGCAAAGTTTCGTTCCAGCTTCTTCAGCACAGAAGCTGCATTGTGAATGGCCGGCGCGCCGACGTAATTGCGTTCGGAGCAGCTGCTCGGATCGATGCAGAACTCCTCGTCTTCAACCTCTTCGGCGGGCACCTCATAGGTCTGGAAGTAAAATCCGCGGTTTTCGAGGCAGTATTCTACAGCCTCGGAGTCGTTGGAAATTTCCATGTCGAGGGCAATCTTAGTGAGGTCAAATCCAACGACAGTGGCAAATTTTTTGGTCAATAGCTTCATGTTCCCTCCCTGAGTAACTATTGATTTGTAGAAACGATATCAATTTATGTCAAGAAATAACGTGAGGAGCTTCAGGAAAGCTTCCCGTGGCAATGCTTGTATTTCTCGCCGCTGTCGCAGGGGCAGGGGGCGTTGCGCGCGACTTTGCCCCATGTTGAAGGGTCGCTCTTGTCAAAAGGCTTCTTTACCGCAGCGACAGCCTGCATCATGGGGGCGCCGGCCGAAGAATGAGGCTTTTGCTGCGGGACGTTCAGGTGGCCCATGCCCATCAGGGCGGGGTCTTGCCTTGTTTCCTGCGCGCCGCCGACCCCGGGCCCCCGCCGCATCAGTATTTTTCCCGCGTCCACGTCGATATTGAATTCCACGAGGCTGATCAGTTGTGTTACCGTTTCGCGCAGCTGGTCGAGCATCAGTTCGAACATGGCGAAGGCTTCGGCCTTGTATTCGTTCAGCGGGTCGCGCTGCCCGAAGGCGCGTAAGGAAATGCCCTGCCGCAGATGATCGAGATTAAGCAGGTGTTCTTTCCAGTGCTGGTCAAGCTGGCGCAAAACAAGCGCCTTTTCCATCTGGCGGAAGATTTTAGGTCCTGTTTCCGCGACTTTGGCCGCGATTTTCCTATCCGATGCATCTGTAATGCGCTGGACGATTTCATCTTCTCCGATGCCCTCCTCCTTTGCCCAGTCCACGACAGGAAGGTCAAGGTTGAGCAGGCGGAGCGTCTCGTTTTTCAGCGTCTCGGTATCCCATTGTTCCGCATACGTACGCGGCGGGATGCAGCGGCGGACCATGTCGCCTATTACGGAATGGCGCATGCCTGTCACCAGTTCCTCCACATCCTGGTCGTTCATGATCTCCCGGCGCTGTTCGTAAATGACTTTGCGCTGGTCGTTCATGACGTTGTCGAATTTCAGAAGGTTTTTGCGGATATCGAAGTTCTGCGCCTCGACGCGCGCCTGCGCGCGGGCCAGAGCGGTGCTTATCCACGGGTGGGTCAGGGCTTCGCCCTCGCGCAGGCCGATGTGCTTGTGCGCCAGAAGGGCTTCCATTTTCTCCGATCCGAATATGCGCATCAAATCGTCTTCCAGGGACAGGAAAAAGATGGACGCGCCGGGGTCGCCCTGACGGCCCGACCGGCCGCGCAGCTGGTTGTCGATGCGGCGGGATTCGTGACGTTCCGTACCGACAATATAAAGGCCGCCCGCCTTTTTGACCGTTTCCGCGTCTTTCGAGACTTCGGCGCGGATGCGCTCTTCTTCGCGTTTCCGGCGGTCCTCCGGCCATGCGGGATCTATTTCCTCGGCTATGCGCATATCGACGTTGCCGCCCAGTTTGATGTCCGTGCCGCGGCCGGCCATGTTGGTGGCGATGGTAATGGCGCCGGGTCGGCCGGCCTGCGCGACGATATAGGCTTCTTTCTCGTGATAGCGCGCGTTCAGAACTTCATGCGGGATTTTTGCTTTTTTCAATTGCCCGGACAGTTTTTCCGATTTCTCGATGGAGATCGTGCCGACCAGAACGGGTTGCTGACGCTTGAGGCATTCGTGAATAAGCTTGATGATGGATTCCTCTTTTTCGCGCAGACTCTTGTATATTTTGTCATCATCGTCGATGCGCGCGACAGGCACGTTGGTTGGGATTTCCGCGACGCCCAGCCTGTATATGTCCATGAACTCCGCCGCTTCCGTCATCGCCGTGCCGGTCATGCCCGCCAGTTTGGGGTACAGGCGGAAGTAATTCTGGAACGTGATAGAGGCCAGGGTCTGGTTTTCATTCTGGATTTTTACGCGCTCCTTGGCTTCCAGCGCCTGATGCAGGCCTTCGGAGAAACGGCGGCCTTCCATCATCCGTCCCGTGAATTCGTCAATGATGATAACCTTATTGTCCTTGACGATGTAATGATCGTCCCGGCGGAACAGCTTGTGCGCGCGCAGCGCCTGCTGGGCATGGTGAACAAGGGCGATATTTTGTGCGTCGTACAGGCCGCCTTCGTTCAAGAGGCCGTCTTCGCGCAGGAGCTGCTCTACATTCACTGTCCCTTCTTCCGTCAGCGTAACGGTGCGCATTTTCTCATCCAGTTCGAAGTCGTTCTTCTTCAGGCGCGGAATGATGGCGTCAACTGATACGTACAGTTCGGACGAGTTTTCCGACGGGCCCGAGATTATCAGCGGCGTGCGCGCTTCGTCGATAAGGATAGAGTCCACTTCATCGACGATGGCAAAATTGAATGGGCGCTGTACCATCCTGTCGAGATGGTATTTCATATTGTCGCGCAGATAGTCGAACCCGAATTCGTTGTTCGTGCCGTAGGTGACATCTGCGGCGTAGGCGGCCTTGCGGTCCTCATCGCGCAGGTCGTGGACGATGC
>JACQIJ010000102.1 GCA_016198545.1 Pseudomonadota bacterium | reverse complement strand
TTCTTTAATAGTTACACCTCTACAATTACCTAAATATAGAGCGAGGAGCACCTAACGAGGCATTCGATCCGATGAACCAAGTCATCACCACAACAGAGCTTCGTCAATATTACAATGGTCAGAGCGGTGCAGCTCCCCCTATCCAGAACCTCAAACTTGAAATTCCGGGCGGCAGTTTCTCCGGTGGCGCCCCTTCCGCCATGACAATGGATCAACGCATCGATATGAAGCCGGGCGAAGATGCCGCTGCGGCATTGTCCCGTCAGGCCGCGCCGGATCAGCAAAACCTCACTTCCGTCGGCCTTAAACCGGAAGACCCCATAATAGACCCTGCTCCCCGTGGTTTTCTTCGGTCAAGTTCGCGATCCATTTCTTTCCATCATATCATGGAGACAGGCGAGGTTGACTCTCTTGGATTCCACCTTGTTACCATACTATTTCCCAGCAATAGCGATTACAGTATAGATTTCAAAACAGACGATAAATTCAACGCGGCAATGAGCCGCCTGTATGAGCAAACCATAAAGAAAATCGAAACCGACCCCCGCTTGCAGAGTTTGCTGAAAAAAGATACGTGGTCTCCGCAGGATCGGGAAAAGTGGGAGAAACTGCTCAACTACGCAATTCAGCCAGAAATGATTAAGGAGTTCGGCCCGTACAGGACTCAAGATTCACTTTACAGTTCCTTCTCCCATGTCAAAAGGAATCCTCAACTCAATGCCCTGGGGGAAGACATAGGAAAACAAGGCAATGCGCCGGTAGCGGTAGCGCCGTGGATACAAACTCCGGCAGGAGAAAAATATGTAGTGGAATTCGACTGCGAAGCCATGTCGCTGGTCAAGGGCATGATCATGCAAAAGATGGATGACAAATTCCTGCCTAAAAACACGAAAAACGAGAACGACATGAAATACGCAGCCGAGTACCGCTACAATACGGGCATACATAAGGAGGCAGACACGTACGCAATAAATAGCCATGCTTATATCTTTTCCCCCGCGACGCAGAATGTAATCGAAGGAACAAGTACGCAATATGTCGTTAATACGAATCCGGGAAAAAGCTTTCAGAGAGTGATGCAGGGAGAGCCTGTCATAAGCCCAGATGGCGAGCTCTATGGACCATTTCCCTCCATTGCTCAATATGTGGAAGAGGTGGAGATAGAGACTAAACTGAAAAATGTCGAGGCAATATCAAATATGGTTGGGAATTACTTAGAAGGCAAAAATTCGAGTATCGACGATAAGCAGGGCCTCAAATTTTACACGGATTTATCGCAGAATCTATGGCAAGGTTTTTTTGAATCCATAGAAGGTAAACCCGAACTGGCGGCCATGGCGAAAGAAACGTTTTCACGGAATTTTCTCGACCGCATCAAAAACTCCGATATTCCGGTGGAAGACGGCAAGGGGGGATTCAAAACCCTCGGGCAATCCGTCAGCGAATGGGCAAAACCACATATGGAGAAACTGGACAAAGCCATCTCCGGGCACCAGGGCGCGGCAATGCGATCGTCCTCTGCCGCGCCTGCGGAAAACCCGACCAGTGTCGGCCTGGCATCCACGGGAATCGGGCGGGAAGCGGGGCCGGTTGTTACGACGGAGCTGCATGAATACTACAATCCGCTGGCCGCCGGGCAGTCCGGTGCCCAAACTCTGGCGCTGACAATCCCGAATGTTGCATCCCCGGGGGCGTCTCCGGCCGCTATGACCACGGAACGGCGATTCCCGAATTCCCTTGCAGCGGCGGAACATTATTCCGGCCTGGCAGCGGATCAATTAGAGACGCTGGAACAAAATCCCGCCATGATTCATGCAAAGGAAACACTGGCGGTTCTGGAAATGACCGGCATGCCGCAGGACGCCCTCAACGACATGAGCGCGGATTTGATGCGGGTAATAAACGACCCTGGCATCAAGCCGCAGTTGACGACGCTGGAAAGGCATCTCGGCATGGCGGAAAAGGGCTGGGATGGAGCGGTAAGGGAGGCGTCCGGGAATTCCGGCGCCTTGAACGCGGTCCGGAAATCATTTCAGGAAAATTATCAGGACAGGTTCGGAAATACGGCTATTCCTTTCGGAGATAACGCGGGAAACATTACGACGCTCGGCGCGCGGGCCGACGCGTTTGCAGAAAAATCGCTCGACGATATGAGCAATGCTCTTCGCCGCGATCCTGTGCAGCAAATGCAATCCCGAAAAAATGACCAGACTTACGGCTTGGGTTAATTCGCCGCCTCCCTCCCCTGCCGCGCACTTTAAAGATCCGGAATGCGCAGGCCTTTTTCGGCAAGGTCGCAGCGGGTGAACGAGTAATTGGAATTGCTGGCGGGCGGGTCTTTCAGGAATGAAAATGCCTCCGCCGCGTTCTTCAGGCCCGAACGGCCCCGGCAAAACGAATCCAGATAGCTGAGCGAACTTTCGGGCGTCATCTTTGTCCATCCCTTCCGCAGGAAAGAATCCATGAATTTGCTGCCGCATTTCCCGCGCAGATAGGCGGCTGCGCGCGCCGGGTGATCCGGGGTTTCGAATTGCCCGAAGGTCGGATCGACAAGGTACAGTTCCGGCGCGCCGCAGCGCTCGAATTCAAGCGTCAGCGCGACATGTCCCTGCCAGAATCCGGGCAAGGGCTGCGTCGCAACGGGCTTTGGATTGAATCCGGAATTCTCCAGCGCGTAAAGGCCCAGAGACTGGGCAAGGCCGCACAGGCTGCGCAGGTTGCGGGGCGAAAGATCGGGCGTTGCGTCAATTTTTCCGGCGCGCGCGAAATTCTGCTTTATGGCGCTCAGCAATTCTCCGCGCATCCCCTCAACCAGCCTGTCGAGGAGAGGGCCGGGGTCAGAAAAATCAAGTTTGGTAACGGCTTCCAATGGCATGGATTTCTTGTAGCATGCGTTTTACTATTATGTCAATAAATGTAAAATCCATTTCTGTTCTTTATTTGTTCTTTTTATTCTGCTACAAAAAAGTATGAGTCTTCTCCGTCCCAGCAAAGTCAGATTCGTCGCTCTTTCGCCACGCTTGAGCGGACAGCCTGTCTATTTCTATGAAAATAAAAATGCAGGCGGTCAAAAAAACGGCGTCCGGACTGAAGGGTATCAAAAAATCCTTTTAAGACAGGGAAATGCATATGGCCAAAGCGCAACGTAACTATGTCTGCCAGACCTGCGGGGCCGTATCCTCCAAATGGGCGGGGAAGTGCGAATCCTGCGGGGAATGGAACTGCATTGCTGAAGAAGCGTCCGAAACTGCCGCGCCGCCGAAAGGTCTTGGCGGCGGCAGCCGGGGCAGGGGCCGCGCCCTGCCTCTCGTCGGGCTGAAGGGAGAGGATTCATCCGGAATACCGCGGCAGGCATCGGGCATCGCCGAGTTTGATCGCGTCACCGGCGGCGGTCTCGTGCCCGGTTCGGCGTTGCTGATCGGCGGCGACCCCGGCATCGGGAAATCGACCTTGCTGTTGCAGGCGATGTGCGCGCTCGCGCTGAAAGGAGCGCGCTGCCTTTATGTGTCGGGGGAAGAAGCCGTCGATCAGGTGCGCCTGCGCGCCGATCGCCTCAATCTCGCGCATGCGCCCGTGGAACTGGCCAGCGCGACCAATGTGCGCGATATCGTCGCGACGATGGAGGACGGCGGCGCGCCGGTCGGTGTCATCGTCATCGATTCCATCCAGACCATGTATGTTGATACGGTCGAAAGTGCGCCGGGCACGGTGACGCAGGTCAGAACGAGCGCGCAGGAAATCATCCGCATTGCGAAAAAGCGCGGCATTACCGTGCTGTTTGTGGGGCACGTCACGAAAGACGGGCAAATCGCGGGACCGCGCGTGCTCGAACACATGGTTGATACCGTTCTGTATTTCGAAGGCGATCGCAGCCATCAGTTCCGCATTCTGCGCGCGGTGAAAAACCGCTTCGGCCCGACCGATGAAATCGGCGTTTTCGAAATGGCGGGCGAAGGGCTGGTGCAGGTCGAAAACCCGTCCGCCCTGTTTCTTGCGCAGCGTCAGGCCAATGTGCCGGGCAGCGCGGTTTTATGCGGGCTCGAAGGCACGCGCCCCGTTCTGGTTGAAGTGCAGGCTCTTGTTGCCCCCTCTCCGCCGGGCACGCCGCGGCGCGCAGTCATCGGGTGGGATGCGAACCGGCTGGCGATGGTTCTTGCCGTGCTGGAGGCGCGCTGCGGCATGCAGTTTTCAGGCAGCGACGTATTCCTGAATATCGCGGGCGGGATTCGCATCGGGGAACCTGCCGCCGATCTGGCCGTTGCCGCCGCGCTCATCAGCGCGCAAAGCGGCGAACCCATTCCGCACGATACGGTGTTCTTCGGCGAAATCGGCCTCGGCGGGGAAATCCGGCCCGTCGCGCAGCCATCCGTTCGGCTGAAGGAGGCGGGCAAGCTCGGCTTTTCCCGCGCCGTCGTTCCCGCTGCCAAGAAAAATGACGGCGGCGGGACGGCCAAGGGCGGCGATATAAAAGCCGCGGAAATAAAGGTGTTACAGGATGTCGTCGATATGTATTCCGGTTATCGCGGTGGCGTGCGGGCGATGTCGCCTGAAGCCCGCAGGGCGTAGCGGACGCATTTTCTTTTCACTGGCAAGGCGGTTTCGGAGCGCCGTTGTTTCCGGCCTGCGCTTTCAGAATGACGGTTTGCGTCGGCAAAAACTTTTTGTCCTCAAAGAAGGAAACGATGCCTACGGATAAATCTTTTTCCTTTATTCCCGCTACAGCCCGTTGAAATGCCGATCGTGATTGCAGGGTGCGTTCGCCCGGTTCCGTTGAACTCAGCAGCACATCCATAATATTCCACAGGATTTCCAGTTTTTCGGCGTTGCCCTGATTAACGCTCCAGACCATGGCGCTCTTGATTTCTTCAATGTTATCGACACCTTCTTTCACGATTGTCTTCAGCAAAGGAAGCGAACCGTAACGGGATACATATCCTAAAGCCAAATTTCGTCCTTCCACGGTCGTGCCGGTGTCGAGGATCAGGTACATCACAGCCTCCCAGTCACAACTATAATATTCTGGTCCATTTGATTTGTTATGATTGTAAGCCGTATCCACCAGTGACTTGTTTCTGGCTTCAATGCTGGTGCCGTTTTCGAGTATTATCCGGGTTTCGGTTTCATATCCGCGCACGGCGGCTTCCCACAGCGCTTTGTTACGTCCCTTAAGCGTAGTTTGGCCTGATGACAAAGCAAGATCCACGCTATCTAGCCCCTTTTTCTTTGCGGCATTCAGCAGTTGTTCGTCCGCACTCATCTCCGGCGCTCTTGATTCCGGCGTGGCTTTTCTACGAAAGAACGGAAGTTCCATACTCTAAAGCTCCTCATATTTTATGAAAAACTAAAAAAGCAGAGTAGTCAGGAATCTATACTCTGTCAAGTATGTCTTGCCGCAGAATCCAATGAAGACGGCCGGACGCGGGCGTGACTTTTCCCGCGTCCGGCTTTAAAACAAAGGCATGACCGCTGCCGTCCCCCATGATTCCGCTGTCCTGACCGTCGATCTCGGCGCGGTCGCCGCCAATTACGAAATCCTGAAGAAAAAGGCCGGGCCTGCCTGCGCCGTCGCGGGCGTCGTGAAAGCCGACGCTTACGGCCTCGGCATGGAAAAAATCTGGGCCGCGCTGGAAAATGCGGGCTGCCCGTTTTATTTCGTTGCCGCGCCGGATGAGGCGCTTTCCCTGCGCCGCCTGACGAAAAAGCCGGTCGCCGTCCTGGGCGGGATCTGGCCGGGGACGGAAGACGAATTCATCCGTCACAGCATCACGCCCGTCCTCAACACGCCGGATGACATCGCGCGCTGGCGCGCGGCGGCGGCCCGGCATAGCCTGCGCCTTCCCGCCATCCTGCATTTCGATACGGGCATGAACCGGCTGGGCCTTATCGCATCCCCGGATGAGATCGATGCGGAAGGCATGGATATAAAATACGTGATGAGCCATTTCGCCTGCGCCGATGAAAAGGACAGCCCCATGACAGCGGCGCAGTTCGAAAAGTTCATGAAAGTCGCCTCGCATTTTCCGGGCGTGAAAAAGTCCATCGCCGCTTCGTCGGGAATATTCCGCAGCGCGGATTACCGCCTCGACATGGCGCGGCCCGGCATGGCTTTGTATGGCCTGAACCCCGCGCCGGAAGCCGCAAATCCCATGAAGCCCGTGGTTTTCCTGTCCGCCCGCGTCCTGCAGGTCAAAAAAATCAGGAGAGGCGGGACGGTCGGCTATGGCTCGTCGTTCCGCGCAGATAAAGATATCACCGCTGCCGCTGTCGCGCTCGGCTATGCGGACGGTTTTCTGCGCGCGCTGGGAAACCGGGGCGCGCTCTATTGCAGCGGCGTCGCTTGCCCCGTTGTCGGGCGCGTGTCGATGGATATTGTAACGGTCGATGTTACGGCGGCGGCTCTCGTCAGGGAGGGTGATTTTCTTGAAGTCATCGGCCCGCATCAAGGCGCGGACGATCTTGCCGCCGCTGCGGGGACTATCGGCTATGAAATACTGACGTCGCTGGGGCCGCGCTACCGGCGTGTTTACAAATCCTGAATGCGGGCCAGTATTTCTTTCTTCATTTGTTCGAAATGTCCGGGGGGGAAATCGGGCATGCCCGATTCGTCCGCGTAACGATCCGTCATCCTCATCTGCGGCGGCAGGTCGCGGTCGGACAGCGGCGCATAAGCGCGCACGGTATCCGCGGGGAACCGGAAGTCCCACCATTCCACGGGCAGGGGCAGAAGCAGCAGGTCCAGCGCATCAGCCGCGCCAGTCATCGCGTCCTGGAGGATACGGCGGCTTTCCTTCACCGCGCCGGGTAAGCCGGCGTAATCGCGGTGCGCCCTGTTTTCATCCGGCCCGTTGCCACCGGAGGGGAATTCATCGAATGCCGTGCCCATATCGAGGAGGTTTCCGTTTGCGTCCTCGAGGCTGATATCGACCGCCATTCCGCGCGGATGGCCGCCCATGCCGGGCGGGGACAGGACACGGCTTTCCGCGGCCAGCCAGTGCGGATTGGCGCGCACGGCGGGGGATTGCAGCATGGCGTCCTGCGCCTCCACCGTGCGCAACCCGTCGTAAACGATCATGCGGAATCCATTTTTTTCGTGAAGACGCTTTGCCGCCAGCACGGTAACTGCTGCAAGGTCGCCGTGCAGCCACAGCCGTGCGCCTTCGCGGTAAACGGTTCCGCAAAAACAATCGGGTCGCGCATAGGCAAGGTGAACGCGCAGCCATCCTGTATCCTCGAACATGTCCATCGGCGTCAGATGCGCCGGGTCGATTTTCTTCATGGGGATATTAAAGCTGAAAACGCCTACGCCATGAAGGGCCGAAATTCGTCGCGGTTCGATTTCGGGATATGAACCGGAACGGCGTCCACGCCCTGCGCGGCCAGTGTCAGGAACACGGCGCGGCCCGCGCCGATTTCCACGTTCTCCATCAGGCCGATTCCGAGAACCGGCTTTTCCAGCGGCTGCCTTGCCTTAATTTTTTCTTCGGCTTCTGCGCGCTTGGGCTGTTCGCCGGGCGGCAGCTCCTCCCGCGCCCGCAGCCGGCCGTCGGGCAGCATCCATTCATGCGCGAACAGGGACTCGCGCCAGCTTTTGAGGATTTTGCCCACGTCTACTGTTACCGTAATATATTTATCGGGCACCGCACGGATCGCCGGATTGTCGATAAAAGCCATGTCTGCATCCTTCTTCATGCGCAAATACCCCCTTGTCATGAGGGACCCCTGCTGCCACTTTAGGGATAAATTGGAAACAAAAGGTAAATGCGCCCATGTCCATAAATCCAGCAAACAGGCTGGCCCCGGAAATAATCTATATTGATGATACCGCCGACGAAGTATCGTGCGACGGCGGCGGGGGCGCGCTGGGTCATCCGATTGTCTGGTATGCATTCGATGGGCGCAATTCCGTGGAATGCGGCTATTGCGACCGACTGTTCGTAAAAAACTGCGCGCAGAAAAAATGAAATAATTCGGGGGTTGCGTCCGTGCCCCCGTTCCGTGCTAGGGTGGGGCGTCGCATCGCGGAAAATCATTATTGTCACGAGAGGTTATTAACGCTATGGCCACGCATGCAGAACTTGCCGCCCGTCTTTTGCGCGATGCCGCACAGTTTTTCCGCACGCTGGGCGAACAGAATCCGCCCTTGGCCGACCAGATGGCGGATAACGCCAACGTCTTCGAACAGATCGCCGGCCTCGTGGAACAGGATCCGACGGGGAAGATCGAAGATTAGCCTTACGCGGCGATAACATCCCCGTGCGCCGCGCAGTCAGCCGCCGCCAGCGCGAGATAGGCAGGAGCGACATCCTGCGGCGTCTTCGTTTCCCCCTGAAACCCGCCGGGAAAGGCCTCGCGCAGCATAGCGGTGTCTATGATGCCCGGATCGACGAGGTTTGCGCGGATATTCGTGTTCGCCGTTTCCGCCGCGTATACCTTGACCATCATCTCGAGCGCGGCCTTGGAAGCGCAGTATGCACCCCAGTAAGCCAGCGGCTTTTGCGCAAGGCCGCTGCTCGTGAATATGGCGCGGCCCGCAGGCGCGGCCCGCAGCAGCGGGTCGAGCGATCGCAGCAGGCGGAAATTCGCATTCAGATTTACGTCCCACGTCTTCTGCCAGTTTTTCGCATCCGTATGGGGCAAGGGGCCCAGCGTTCCCAGCATGCCCGCGTTGCCGACGAAAATGTCCAGCCCGCCGAAGCTTTGCGCCAGCGTCGGGCCCATACGGTCAAGGTCGTCGAGCTTTGAAATGTCCAGCGGCATCAGCGTGGCCGCGCCGCCCGCTTTCCTGATCGCGTCATCGGTTTCCTCAAGGCCGCCGACCGTGCGCGCGGCGAGTATGACATGCGCGCCCGCGGCGGCATAGGCCGCAGCCACGGCCGCGCCGATGCCGCGCGATGCGCCGGTGATAAGGGCTTTCTTTCCTTCCAGGTACGTCTTTTTCATCATCAGCTTTTCGACAGACGTTCGCTCAGGCTTGACACTTTCGCGCCCGTCGCCCGCGCCTCATGGTCGGCCAGGCGCACAGGGTAATCGCCGGTAAAGCATGCGTCGCAATATTGCGGCGACTGATTGTCTCGCTGCGCGTGCCCGGTCGCGCGGTACAGGCCATCGGCCGAAAGATAGGCGATGGAATCAACGCCTATGAACTTTCCGATTTTTTTGGCATCCATGCGGTTGGCCAGAAGCTCTTCCGTGCTGGGCGTGTCGATGCCGTAAAAGCAGCTGTGCGCCGTCGGCGGCGACGATATGCGCATATGAACTTCCTTTGCGCCCGCGGCGCGCAGCATTTCGACGATTTTTTTCGATGTCGTGCCGCGCACGATGGAATCGTCGACGAGGACGATTTTCTTGCCGTCTATGAAGGCGCGGTTGGCGTTATGCTTCATTTTTACGCCCAGATGGCGGATTTTATCCGTCGGCTCTATGAATGTGCGTCCGACATAATGGCTGCGGATGATGCCCAGTTCGAACGGGATTCCGCTTTCCTGGGCATACCCGATGGCGGCGGGCACGCCCGAATCCGGAACCGGAACGACAAGATCGGCGCTTTCGCAAGGCGCCTCGCGCGCCAGTTCCGCGCCGATTTCCCTGCGCGTTCCGTAGACGGACCGTCCCTCCATCATGCTGTCGGGACGCGCAAAATAGATGTACTCAAAAATGCAGAAGCGGGAGGACGGCGCGCCGCCGAACGGGCGCTGGCTCAGAACTCCCTTTTCGTTGATGACGACCATTTCACCTGGCTCTATATCGCGCACGAACTGCGCGCCGATGATGTCTAGCGCGCAGCTTTCCGACGACAATATATGCGCATCCCCCAGCCGTCCCAGGACCAGCGGGCGTATGCCGTGCGGATCGCGTACGCCGATAACCAGTCCCGTTGCCGCGGCGACGAAAGAGTAGGCCCCCTCCACCTGCTTCAGCGCATCGACCATCTTTTCCGCAACCGTTTTCTTCCGGGATACGGCCATCAGGTGGATGACGACTTCCGTATCGGTCGTGGACTGGAAAATCGCGCCGTCATTGACCAGTTTTTGCCGCAACGCATGGGCGTTGGTCAGGTTGCCGTTATGCGCCAGCGCGAATCCGCCGAAGGACAGGTCGGCGTAAAGCGGCTGGATATTGCGCACCATCGTTTCGCCTGTCGTGGCATAACGGTTGTGGCCAATGGCAGTGCGGCCCTTCAGGCGGTCGATGACGTATTGCGCTCCGAAAGCTTCGCTGACCAGCCCGAGCGCGCGATGCGCCAGGAATTGCCCGTTTTCATCGCAGGCGACGATTCCGGTCGCTTCCTGCCCGCGGTGCTGCAGGGCGTGCAGGCCCAGCGCAGCCAGCGCGGCGGCGTCATCATGGTCGTAAACGGAGAAAACGCCGCATTCCTCATGCAGCTTGTCATCATCAAACGGCGTTTTGTCAGTCGTTGAAATTGTCATCGATCAAATCGTTCATATTTTCCCGCTGCTCATCTTCATATCCCGGCGCGCCGGCGGCGGAGTTATCCGTATTTTCATTTTCACGGCGCAGAATGTCGATATCCTGCAATTTCTCCCGCGTGGCTTTCGACAGGGCGTCGGCCTGATCTGCCGCTTTTTCTTTCGCATCGTCAGCCGCGCCTTCAGGCAGCATCGCCGCTATCCATCCCGAAACAGGCTCGATATAGGTCTGGATCCTGCTGCCCTTGAACCATTCGTCGCGCTGCTGTTTTTCGACCAGCATGAAAACGGGCAGGTACAGAAGAGCCAGCAGGACGATGGCGCGCACAATGCCGAACGCGACGCCGAAACTGCGGTCCAGCGCGCCCAGTCCCACAGCCTTCGCCCAGCCGGACAGGAAATGGCTGATAATCGAAAGAACGATGACGACGACGAGGAACACGGCGCCGTAAGTTAGAATATCCGCAAGAACCGTATAGGGAATAATATCGAAAAGCTTGGGTGGTTCCTCCGTGCCCTGGCCTTCGGCGTTCATCCACCCGCGGACCAGCGGCGCCAGGAACGGCCCCCCGTAAACTGCGGCCAGGGATCCGCCGACAACTCCTGCAATGGTCAGGGTTTCACGGATGAACCCGCGCAAAAAAGCGATAATGCATGAGACAATCAGGACAGCAAGCGCGGCGAGATCGAATATCATAAGGATTGATAGAAAACCGCCGGGCTAAAAGCAAGAGCATTAAGTCTTTACAGAAGCCGATTACCCCCCGTGAAGCTGCCTTAGTTGCTGTTCCGCGACAATCAGGCGTGGCAGGTCGGGCGCGCCTGTCCGGCGCAGCTCGCCGAAGTAGGTTTCATATTGCTCCGCCTGGGCTTTGTGCCGGTCCAGCCACAGGCGGACCAGTTTGTCGTCGTTTGCGGTCTTTTCCCCCTTCGGCTTCATTTCCGTGAGTATCCGTGTCGTCATGCCGGCCTGGCAGCTGTAAAGCTGATCGATGAGCCCGGTCATTGCCTCCGCCGTCCAGCGGTCGTCGCTCGACAGGTAGCGCGCCTGCTGCCGCAGCCAGTGAAAATGAAGCGTTTCGCCCAGATCGAAGTAGGCGCGTGCCGTCAGCGGGATATTCGTCCCGCTGTCCATGCTGATGCGGATGATGTCGCCC
>JACQIJ010000109.1 GCA_016198545.1 Pseudomonadota bacterium | reverse complement strand
CCCCTATGCCAAGACCATCAAGTTTGCGCTTAAACGTTTTACGCTGATCGGCGCGACGACGCGCTCCGGCCTGCTGACCAATCCGCTCCGCGACCGGTTTGGCATCCCGATGCGCCTTGAATTTTACGCGGCGGAGGAACTGACGCTCATCGTCAGCCGCGTCGCCGGCCTGCTTGGCATGAACCTGACGGAAGACGGCGCGAAGGAGATCGCGAAGCGCTCCCGCGGCACGCCGCGCATCGCCGGGCGGCTGACCCGCCGTGTGCGGGATTTCGCGCATGTCGCCAAAGCAAAACAAATCAATGCGATGGCGGCGGATGAGGCGTTGCGGCGGCTGGATGTCGATGCGACCGGCCTTGACATGATGGACAGGCGCTATCTTCAATGCATCGCTGAGAACTATGACGGCGGTCCGGTGGGCGTTGAGACGCTCGCGGCCGTACTGTCCGACCAGCGCGATGTGATTGAGGATGTCATTGAGCCCTATCTGATGCAGCGCGGCCTCGTCCAGCGCACCCCGCGCGGGCGCATGCTGTCGGCGAAGGGGTTTGAATATCTGGGCCTTGCGCCGCGGGCGGGGTTCCAGACCGATTTGCTGGAGGAATAAAATTTCTGCCCTCTTATTTGTTTGTAAACACTGACCTTTTGTATCCCGATAAATATTGACATATTAAACAAGCGTTATTACAATATGCTCCTGAGCAATTCAGAGATCCGAGGAAAAAACCCATGCTGGCTGTAATCAAGGAAATCATCTTTGATAAAAATAAGATCAAAGTTCCCCCAACCGCGAGCGCGGAATCGATAGTATTAATGTTGCCGGGCGGTATTTCGGCGTTGATGCTTGCGATTCCAAAAGAGGATTATGCCAGTATGGGCATAGATCCCTATCGCTACCGCCTTGATTTTGAAAAGGCGTCCGTTAATAACGCGCCGGGTGGAGATTATGTACTGGTCGTTACCAGGGCGGGAAGCAAAGAAAACCCTGTTGTAGCCTTCAATATTCATGCCCGGGGATCGAGCGCAATTGCAGGCCAGACAGGGTTCAGGATTCTCGATTACTATGACGCTATGGAAGTAAAAGGATCTGTAACCGCGGAAACGGATATTTTTGCCGATGAAGAATTTATGAAGAAGACCCATGAAAAAACGATGCAACTGGGGTCTCTCTTTCTAAAAGAAAAACTATCCTCCCTGCTTGATGCCAACGAGCCGTTTTTTAATCTGCTGGCAACATCGATAAACAATTCTTTTGTGCCGGATATAGTGGGGGCCGTTACTTTAAGGAACGGAAACTTTTTTGACGGATTCAAAATGCCGCCCAACTCGGGGCCGGAGATGCCTCCGTCCTTTGAGTTCGGCGGAAGATAAGACAGTGCCGAAAGTTGAAATCACCGATCATGTTCATCAATGCGCGGCGAAACTGTTCAGTCCCGGTGAAGCACCCGAGGTTATCCGGATTCTCGAAGACGAATGCCATGATTACGGCGAGCGCATTCATTGCGCCGTGCTAAAAATCAGCCGGGGAGATATTGGTCGGTTGCGTGCGGCAGTGAAGGAATTGTATGTCGATTACCGCGACGTTCTGATGGCCGCCGATTTTGGCTATGATGTCAATGCGCATATGAAATGGAATGGAGAAAAATAGCCTCCTCCGGTGATACTGTCAATAATTGCCGGCTTGGCTATGAAATTTTCAGCAGCGGCCATGTTTCCGCCCATCTTTTGCTTTTTACGCGTTCGCGGTATTCGTTTATTTTTTCTGGTTTTCCAAGAGTCAGCGGCGTTGGTCGGCAGACGCCATCCACCAGATCCGCGATTCCCAGCGGGGCAATCAGTTCAATTTTTCCTTCCGTATCTATGCGCGCGCCAACGGCGGTGGGTGTTTCGCACCAGTTCATCAAGGCTTCCTCGATCGAAGAGTAGGGGGGATCGCCGTTCTTGATATGCATGCGCGCCTGGTTTTTCACCGACCACGGAATTTCCGGCAGGTTTGCGCGCAATTTCTCCTCGTACAGCTTTTCAGCGGCTTTATCGATGTTTGCGGCGTCGTAGTAAATCACATCGACATCGTTGAGCGGTGTCATGGACGGATAGGCATGAAGCGAATCCCATACGAGATTCCGCACGAATCCGGCAGCAATCCAGCCGTCAGGAAGATTGAGCGCGGCCACGGCCCTCAGGGCTTCCATGTGCCAGGCGGAGTTCCGCATCAGCATCAATATGTCGTTTTTCGTTTTCATCAATCGGTTTCAGTATTGTCACATGCCCCATTTTTCGTCCCGCGCGGACCTCGCGTTTGCCGTATAGATGCACACAGGCATGTTTCATTTCATAGTAGGGGGCTAACTTTTTTACGTCATCCCCGATAATGTTTATCATCACCGCGTCCGAGTGTCGGGCAGGCAGGCCGACGGGCATGCCGCAAACCGTGCGGACGTGCTGCTCGAACTGGCTGACGGCGCAGGCGTCGATGGTCCAGTGGCCGGAATTATGGGCGCGCGGCGCGATTTCATTGGCGAGGATCCGTCCGTCCCTCGTGATGAACATCTCCAGGGTCAGAACGCCGACAAGATCCACGGCGTCGGCCAGCAGCCGGGCCATATCCTGCGCCTTTTCCGCCATGTGGTTGGGGATAGGGGCAGGGACAATGGTTTTGGCTAGAATATGGTTGTTATGTTCATTCAGCATCGGGCCGTAAATGGCCGTCTGGCTCAGCTTGTCGCGCGCTACTATGACAGAAATTTCACATGAAAAATCAACAGGTTCTTCAATAATAATGCTGTCGGAGTTTAATGATTTTATTTTAGCCTTTGAATCGTCGTGGTCGGCTCTGCCCGATGTCTGTCCCTTGCCGTCGTAGCCAAAACGCGCGGTTTTCAGGATGTATTCCCTGTTTCCTGTCCCGCTGACGAATTTATCCACGTCGGCCGCGCTTCGTACGACGGTCCAGCGCGTCGTGGGGATGCCGATATCGTTCAGGAACTTCTTTTCCCTGATACGATCCTGCGCCGTTTCAAGAAGCCGGTCGTCGGGATAGACCGGCTTTGTTTTTTGAATGAAACGGATCGTCTCCACGGGAATGTTTTCAAATTCGCAAGTTACGGCGTCGACGCTTTCGGCAAAGGCTTTTAAGGCCTTTTTATCGTCATAGGCGGACGTGAATGTCCGGGCCGCGACCTGCCCGGCGGGGCAATCCGCTTCCGGGCTGTAGATATGGACAAGGATGCCCAGCCGTGCAGCGGCAAGCGCGCTCATCCGGCCCAGTTGCCCGCCGCCGAGAATGCCAAGAGTTTTGCTATCTTGCTTCATGAAATCCTTTTACCCTGCGGGAGAGCTGGGCGCGAAGGGTTTTTTGCTTGAAAATATGTAAATATTAATATAATATACCTGTGCGGTAAGTTTTGAAGAGAGGATACGTGCATATCGAACGAGCAGGAAAATCTTTTACGACATACGGAATCCGGCTAGCATGAGGAACAGGGAGGGGAATTCAGTGGAAAAACATGTATTGAGCTACGGCGAAATGATCGCTTTGGGTACGGTAGGTGCAGCTTTGCTGGTTTCTATTTATTCCACCGTCGCAGGACCCGGTCCCGGTGAATTGCAACATGACCTGTTTGAAACTGCCGCTGCGCCGACGGTATGGTTGCCGGTTCCGGCGCGCTGACGATATCTACGGGAAATAGATCGCGCCCGGCGTTTTCTGGTAGCCGGTTTCAGGCAGAGGGGATCTTTCCTCGATTTCCTTTTCGACTTCCTCGGACACCTTGCCGAATGCCCCGCGCTCGTGCGCATGTTGGAGGGTTTCATTCAGCAATATGATTGAAACGCGGCGGTTACGCTCGTCCGTCGGATTTTCCGGGACAAGAGGCTCTCTGTCCGCCCGTCCCATGACATTGGCTACGCGCTCTGCTTTCACGCCAGCCTTCAGCAATTCGCGGCGGCTGGAATTCGAGCGGTCGGATGAAAGTTCCCAGTTCGTATAGCGCGCGCCAACGGCGTATTGATGGCTGTCCGTGTGGCCGCGGATGGAAATATCGTTGGGCATGTCGTTGACGACGCGCGCAACCAGTGCAACCAGTTTTTTCGTATAATCGAACATTTCCGCGCTGCCCAGCGGAAACATCGGTTTTCCTTCCTGGTCGACAAGCTGTATTCGCAGGCCTTCCGGCGTTATATCGACCATCAGATTTTTGGCGAGCTCTTTCATCTCCTCGCTTTCCTGCATTGCTTTCTCAAGCTCCGCCTTGGCTTTCTTGAAACCTTCCTCTTCCTGCTTGCGCAGATGCTCCTCCAGTTTTTTGACGTCGTTCGATTCCGATTGCTGGCTTTGCTGGTTCTGTTGCCTGGGCAGGCCGGTCGGCTGCTGCTGCGCAAGGGGTTGCACGTTCGTCGTCATCGCGCCTTCTTGGGCAACGGAAACGCCCCCCATGATTCCGCCCGCGCCGCTGGTTGTGGTCGATATCTTCGGGTGGGATGGGTCAAAATAGTTGGATATGGTTTCCAGCGCATCGTCCGTGGAGACGTTCAGGAGCCACAGCAGCAGGAAGAACGCCATCATCGCCGTCACGAAATCGGCGTAGGCAACCTTCCATGCACCGCCATGATGGCCGCCGCCGGATTTCTTTATTTTTTTGACGATGATAGGCCGGACTTCATCCTGCTTCGTGGTTTTTGCCATGACGCGCTATCCCGGCGCAGGAAGTTCGTTCAATTTTTCTTCCAGTTCCATAAATGTAGGCTGTACGTTATGCGGCAGGAATTTCCGCGCAAATTCCACGGCGACCTGCGGCGCGGAACCGTTCAGGAATGAAACTACGGCAACCTTGATGCAGCGGTAATACATGATTTCCGATTCGCCCTTTGCTCCCAACGCGCCCGCAATAGGGCCGACAAAACCATAGGCCAGGAATACGCCCAGAAATGTGCCGACCAGCGCGCCGCCGATCATTTTTCCCAGTACCTCCGGCGGCTCCGTGATGGAACCCATCGTCTTGATGACGCCCAGAACGGCTGCGACGATGCCGAGCGCGGGAATGCCGTCCGCCATCGTTTGCACGGCATGAGAGGGGTGCATTTTTTCGTGGCGGATAGTTTCTATTTCCTCGTCCATAAGCGCTTCAATCTCATGGGGGTTTTCCTTGCCCAACGAAATGATGCGCAGGTAATCGCACAGGAACAGAAGCGCATGGTGATTATGGTGGAAGCCGGGGAACTGCTTGAACAACTCGCTTTCATCCGGCTGTTCAATGTGAGATTCCAGCGCGAGCCATCCCTTTGTCCGCGCCAGCTTGAACAGGCTGAACAGGACGCTCAGGAGCTCGATATAAGATTCCTTGTTATGCGCCTCCGGCTTGATGAGGCAGTTCAGGTTCTTAACGGTGTCTTTTATGACGTGCGGGGTATTGGCAACAAGGAAGGCGCCGATGGCTGCACCGCCGATTGTCATCATCTCGTGCGGGGCCGCGTGAAGGATGGGAGCCATGTGGCCGCCGCCCAGCAGGTAGCCCGCGAAAACGCCGCCGATGACAATGAGCAGTCCGAGAAGCTTCATGGATGCGAACTCGCTATTACCCTGAGTCGTGAAAACTTCGCCCGGAAAGGCGAAAATCGTGCCCCTTATTTATCGCTTTTCCTGCGAGGAATATCAAGGCTGTTTGGCCGTCAATATGTTATTTCTGCAGTATTCTGGTTACTTCCGACGCAAAATAACTCAGAATTATATCAGCTCCGGCGCGTTTGAAAGCCAGCATGGATTCTATTATGGCCTCGCGTTCGTTCAGTGCGCCGACCTGCGCGGCGTGTTTGATCATCGCGTATTCGCCGCTGACCTGATAAACGGCGAGAGGAAGATTGGTCTGCATGCGAAGTTTTGCCAGAACATCAAGGTAAGGCATACCAGGCTTTATCATAAGAATGTCCGCGCCTTCCGTTTGGTCCAACAGCGATTCACGGATGGCTTCCCGTCCGTTGGCCGGGTCCATCTGAT
>JACQIJ010000089.1 GCA_016198545.1 Pseudomonadota bacterium | reverse complement strand
GCGTATGGCGCTGCGCGACAATCTGCAGCGTATAGGCGATGCCGCCGGAAATGACGCCGGCATACAAAATCTGGACCATGTTGTTTTCGAGAACCTGCCAGCCGCCGATGCCCCCCTCGAATGTATATGCACCCGCCAGCCCCAGAACTGCGCAGAACATATACTGTACGAAAGCCAGCATCATGACGCGCCCGGTGCGCTGCGCCAGCAGGCCAACCAGCGGTATCTGAATGCCGTAAATAAATGCGCTGCACAGAACCAGCCAGTCGCCCGGCGTGAGGCTGGACGGCGCGCCGCCGCTGAGCATCCACACGCCGGAAAAAGCGACGGCGCATGCCGGCCATATGACCCTTGCCGGAGAGCGGCGGAGTATGCCCCATGCGAAGAACGGTACGAAAACCACATAGATGCCGGTCAGAAAACCCGCATTGCTGACGCTGGTCGTCATGACGCCGGCCTGTTGCAACACAACTCCCAGAAAAAAAACAACGCCAAGGACCGCTATCAACCGCGCGTTCCCGGCATCGATCGGATCTGAAGCGGCCTTCATCTCCCGCCATGCGAAGGGAAGGACAAGCAGCGCGGACAATATAAACCGCGCGCCTGTAAACCCCATAGGACCAAGCCCGTCCATGCCCGTTTTCTGGGCGACAAAAGCCATACCCCAAAGAAAGGCCGTTGTCAGAAGGCATAAATCAGCTTGCAGACGCGTCATTTTTTAACAGAAAATGTCTTTCATTTTAACGGTTGCCAAAAAGATGGAACACTATAGTCTCAATTACGGTATTTTAAAATCGGATTAAATCAGGATCCGGACTCAGTTGAAACCCTAGGAAAACGGAGGATTGTCATGTCTTTTACCCTTCCCCCCCTGCCTTTCGCGCCGGATGCACTGGCTCCGCACATGTCTGCGGAAACATTCGAATTCCACCACGGCAAGCATCACAAGGCCTATATAGATAACGGCAACAAGTTGCTGGAAGGATCGGGGCTGGAAAAGAAAAGCCTTGAGGAAATCATCGTCGCCTGCGCAAAAGACCCCGCAAAGGCAGCGCTGTTCAACAACGCGGCGCAGCACTGGAACCACTCTTTCTTCTGGAACTGCCTGAATCCGAAAGGCGGCGGGCCGTCAATGCCCGGCAAACTGAAAGCCGCCATTGAAAAAGATCTCGGCGGATTTGAGAAATTCAAGACCGATTTCGTGCAGACCTGCGTCACGCAGTTCGGATCGGGCTGGGGCTGGCTGGCGATGGACAACAGGACGGGCAAGCTGGAGCTGGTGAAAACCGCGAATGCGGGCGTACCATTCACCGGCGGCAAAACGCCGCTTCTGACCTGCGATGTGTGGGAGCATGCTTATTACATCGACTACCGCAACGCGCGCCCGAAATTCGTCGAGGCCTTCATCGACCGCATGGCCAACTGGGAATTCGCGGAGTCCTTGATGGCCAAAGGCCCGATGAAGGTGGCGGCTTAAAAAGAAAAAAGTAAAAAACGAGGACACCGCCCGAAAACGGCGAACCCGGCGCAGGGAGAGAACAATAAATGCCCAAAGTAAGGGCTGCCATCGTCACGGATGTCCATTACGGCATCGATTCCGGTTGCAAGCTGGGAAGCAAGGCGCCGCGGCTGATGAAGAAGTTCATCAGGGCCGTCGGTGCGGGTGCGCCTGACTTCATCCTGGACATGGGCGACCGTATTTCGCACCGAAACCAGCGGGATGATGCGAAACGGATGAAGGCTTTGAAAAGCCATTTCAATGAAATTTTCATCCCGCTTTACTGCCTGGTCGGAAACCATGACATCAAGAATTTAAGCCGGGAAGAGAATGAAAGAATCA
Organism: Pseudomonadota bacterium; assembly: GCA_016198545.1. Lineage (GTDB taxonomy): Bacteria > Pseudomonadota > Alphaproteobacteria > Micavibrionales > Micavibrionaceae > JACQIJ01. Next base: position 7,271 of record JACQIJ010000089.1, on the reverse strand, counting down.
TGGGATCTCCCGGCGCATCATACAGCCGGAACATCAACGGCTATCACTTCATATTCTGGAACCCTAACGTCAACAACGGCGATACGGGGCTGAAGCTTGACCCTGATGACCTTCAATGGCTGAAAGATGACCTGTCAAAATGCCGTGGCCCGGCAATTCTGTTCAGCCATGTGCCTTTGGACAACGACACGGACGACAACATAAAGGCATACGCATCCTCGGCGGCGGCGACAGGCATCATAACCAACAGGTTTTACTACGACAATGCATCCGACATCCGGGAAACACTGGAAAAGTCCGGAAAAATCATATTGTGCATGGCCGGTCATCGCCATATAAACCGCTACCGCGAAATCAACGGAATCCATTACATTACTCAGCAATCCCTGACCAACCAGTACAAGGAAAAATACCGGATTCCCGCAGGCACATGGTCGATGCTGGAAATCGATGACGGCGGGATAACCGTTACCCTGCATGGCAAGACGCGCCTGAAGATGGGCGGAAAATTGCGGCGTGTTTATGAACTTAACCCGCGCGCAACAGAGGAATCAGAGCAGCCGCCACCCGGCGGCCCTCTGCCATAAGGACGTTATAGGTGCGGCAGGCCGCGCCCGTGTCCATGAAATCGGCGGAAATCCCGTTTGCCTTCAGCTTTCTCCGAAGATCGGGAAGAAACACTCCCCCACTCCCACAACCGACAAGAAGAATATCAATCCCCCTGCCCTGAAAAATGCCGAAATCCCCGATTGAAAAACCTTGCTCTCCGCGTCCGACGCGCCAGAGTTCCGTTTTATCCGGAAAAACCGCGATAGCCTGCTCGTAAACGGTCCCCGCAACATTAAACCATCCGGGCGCATAGCTGCGAATAACCTGCGCGTTCGCCTCGATGACGGGCGTAATATCCATCAGGCGGGGCCTGCTTCACCGGCCTCAGCCTCGTCGTTTCCGGTATTGCCTGTAGTGGATCGGCGCACGTTCAGATAATGAAGCGGCGGGCAGGCTATGAAATAAGACGAGTGAACGCCGATCGCGATGCCGAAGAACAACGCAGCTACAAATCCGCGTATGACTTCGCCGCCGAACATATACAACGCCAGCAGCGCTATCAGCGTGGTGAAAGCCGTCATCGCCGTCCGGTTCAGGGTCTGGTTGATCGAAAGGTTTATCATCTCGCTTACGGTCGCCTTTTTATACTTCCGCAGGTTTTCGCGCACACGGTCGAAAATAATAACGGTATCGTTGATGGAGTACCCCGCCACCAGCAAAACGGCCGCCAGCGTCGCAAGATCGAATTGCATCTGCGTCAGGGAAAACAGCCCGACTGTGCCCACAACGTCATGGAGCAGCGCAAGTATCGCACCGACGCCGTATTGCCATTCAAACCGGAACCAGACGTAGGCCAGAATGCCCGCCATCGAAAACAGAACGGCCCACATCGCTGTTTTCTTGAGCTCCTCTCCGACCTGCGGCCCGACGAACTCGGTACGGCGAAAATCGACTTTTCCTTCTCCGTATTTTTCGCCAAGTGCGGCGCGTACGGCATCAACGGCGGCCTTCTGCGCTTCCGGCCCGCCGTCCTGCTGCGGCAGACGGATAAGAAGATCCTGCGGCCCGCCGAATTCCTGAATGGAGATATCGCCCATCTTGAGCGTATTCAGATTATGCCGCAGCCCTGCTATATCCGGATCGGCCGGCGTCGATACTTCAATCAACGTGCCGCCTGTAAAATCGATGCCGAAATTCAATCCTTTCGTGGCAAGACAGAAAATCGTCCCGAAAATTATGACACAGGAGGCAAACAACCCGTAAAAGCGGTGGCCGAAGAAGTCTATCTTCGTGCCTTCGGGAATAAGCTGGATAAGTTTTATAATCATGCTGCGCTCCCTTAAACCGGTATCGTCTGCGGCCGTTTGGCCTTCAGCCATGTAACGACCATCAGACGCGTCACGGCGATTGCGGAAAAGAACGACGTGATAATGCCGATGGACATCGCCACGGCAAATCCCTTGATGGGGCCCGTACCAAAGGAAAACAGAATGACTGCGGCAATCAGGGTTGTCAGGTTCGAGTCCGTGATGGAATTCATGGCAAGGCGGTAGCCGCTATCAACCGCCGACATGACCGAACGGCCGATCTTCAGCTCGTCCTTGATGCGCTCGTATATAAGCACGTTCGCATCAACGGCCATGCCCACCGTCAAAACGATGCCCGCGATGCCGGGCAGCGTCAGCGTTGCCTGCAAAACCGACATCAGCGCAAGAATAAGCGCAAGGTTGACGACCAGGGCAAGGCTGGAGAACACGCCGAACAGGCCGTAGCAGGCGCTCATCATCGTTACAACAAACACCATGCCCATCAGACAGGCGGTTTTTCCCGCTTCAACCGAATCCGCGCCCAGGGAAGGGCCGACAGTCCGCTCCTCCATGACCTTCAGCGGCGCAGGAAGCGCGCCCGCGCGCAACAACAGCGCCAGATCATTCGTTTCCTGAACCGTGAACTGGCCCGTGATGACGGCCGCGCCGCCGCATATGGCGGAGTTGATGCGCGGCGCGCTGATGACCTCATTGTCAAGAACGATCGCAAACGGGTCGCCGACATGTTCCCGCGTAACATCGCAGAATTTTCGCGCGCCGATGCCGTTCAGGTTGAAACTGACGATGGGCTGTCCCTGATCGAAGGCGGGCTGCGCATTCGTCAGCATGTCGCCGGTGATCATGGCGCGGCGCTCAATGGAGATTGTCTGCCCCGGATCCTCGGCCATCGGTAAGGTGCGCGTGCCTCCTTTCATACCCACACCCATTCCGGTATCGACCAGATGGAAGGTCAGCTGCGCCGTCTTGCCCAGAATTTCCTTGATGTACTCCGGATTATCCACGCCGGGAAGCTGCACTATGATGCGGTCTTCGCCCTGACGCGCAATAACCGGCTCCCGCGTTCCGGTTTCATCAACGCGCCTCCGCACGATTTCGATGGACTGGTCGATGGTCTGATCCTGAATTTTGACAATGGCGGGTTCGTTCAGCGTCGCCTCGATGGTTTTGCCGTCCTCGGCGACAATGATATCCAGATCGCTGTCAATGCGGCGTATTATCTTTTTAACCTTGTCAATGTCCTCTCCCTCGCGCAAAGTCAGGCGCAATCCGCCGGGAATGCTGCCGATGCGGGTATATCCGACCTTGGCTTCCCGCAACTCGGGGCGTGCCGCCTGTACCAATGCTTCCGACCGCTCGCGGATGACATAGCCGATATCGACGCCCAGCTGCAGATGAGATCCCCCCTGTAAATCAAGGCCCAGATTGACCGTCCGCGACGGCAGCCACGACGGCAGCGTCGCCATCCATTCGCGTTCCGACTTCCCAACAAGATTCGGCGCGCTGTAAATGAATGCCCACGCGCACACCACGAGAATGAGAACGACCTTCCAGCGCGGAATATTAATCATTTACGCCCTCTATTCCTCAAACTTTTCATGGATAGTCGAACGCAGGGCCGTGACTTTCACGCCGCCGCCCAGATCAAGAATGACCTGCCCTTTATCTTCGACAACGCGATCAACCGTCGCAATAAATCCGGCGGCGGTCAGAACCCTGCTGCCCTTATCGAGCTTGTTCAGCATTTCGCGATGTTTCTTGTAACGCTTTTGCTGCGGCATTATCAAAAGCACGTAGAACAAGGCGACCATGATGCCAATCAGAAGCAGGTTCATCCCCACGACCTCCCATTGGCTCGGCGTATCGCCCGCGGCGGCAACGGCAGATTCAGCATTGGCGTAAGCTTCGGCTATTATACCCTTCATTGTTACGATTCCTCCTGTAAGTGCGGCGCTGCAGGGACTATAGCCCCGCATGACGCAAATACAAGGGGTTAGCATAACCTTCCCACAAGCAAAAACGGGCGCAAAAAACGCCCGTTTTGCCTGATTTCTGTATATTGCATCTATTTTCTAAGTAGATCGCGAATTTCACGCAGCAAGAGCGTATCTTCCGGCGGCACAGCCGGCGTGGCTGCTGCTTCTTCCTTCTTTTTCAAACGATTGACATTCTTTACAAGGATAAAAACAACAGCCGACACGATCAGGAAGTTGATGACGGCATTAATAAAAATGCCGTAATTGATCGTCGCTGCCCCGGCTGCCTTGGCCGCAGCAAGGCTTTCGAAATCCTTGCCCGACAGGTTGACAAACAGGTCTGAAAAGTCGATCCCGTTGGTAAAAAGACCGATGACGGGCGTAATCATGTCATCAACCATCGATTTCACGATCGTCGTAAAAGCAGCGCCCATGATAATGCCCACTGCCATGTCCATAACATTGCCGCGTGCGATAAAATCCTTGAACTCCTTAAGCATTTTTACTCCTATTCCGGTTGTAAGATCCTAGAAAAGCAGGTCTATAAACAGCCGGACAGAAAAAATCAAGGATTTTGCCGGATTCTACCCTGGCGCGCCCAAATGCCCGCATGGGAGCGGATAGCCCAGATGAGGAGCAAAAAACCAGCCAGCGCGCTTCCGCCTGCGCCCGCCCAGTTCATCAGGCCACGGTCTATGATCGCATGACGGGGGTTATCGGTATCATAAATGACAGCTACGCTCTCCGCCTCCCTATATAAGGGCGGGTTGCTACCCACCTTGTCGCGAAATTCGAATGTATCGCCCGACGATGCCCTGAAGGACACAACGGGATAATATGCGTATCCGCCGTTTTCACCGCTTCCGTATGTTCTTTCAATACGAACTACCGCCCCGTCGACGGTAGATGCGCTCAACAGAAATGACTTCATATCTTTACCCAAATGAACGCCTAACGCCAAAAGAGACACGGACAGCAAAACCGGAATGAACAACCACCGGCGCGCCATATTATCTTGATACCGTACCCGGACGCATATCTCCTGCGCCGTCAAAAAACGACCCGTACCGCGCTTGGCAGCCTGCTTTTCTTTCATCCGCTTACGGAATGCCGCCCTTGTTTCCCACTGATCGCGCGGCTTGACGAATTTCCGCGCCTTCGCAGCTAAAAAGCCTGCAATCCCCGGCAGAAATAAGACCGTAAAAACATTGAAATCAAAGCGGGCAAACGAAATGTAGAGCATAACAATGCCCGGAACGGCGAATAGCGACCCCAGCAAGGGCATCAGAAAGCCCGTACGCAAAACATCCTGCGGATCACGCGGGTTGACAAGCAGCGTAACAGATGTTCCCGGAATGACTGATGTCAGCCAGTTGCCCCCGCCGCCATCTTCGCCGCGGATTTTCTCTCCGCCCCGCGAAGCATATTCGAAAACCGGATAATACATTTCCCTGGCATAAGACTGCTTCACAACGCCGACGGCTTGCGATGGTTTTTTCTTCATATTTGGCGCAAAGAACAGCAGAAAAAGAAAGAGCCCGCCCATACCCGCAAAAACAACGGGCAACAGCATATTGTGCCAGAATCCGCCAACCGCCACATGTTCCGGGCTGGACGGATCGTAATGGACGGCCACCCTTTCCCCTGCATCATAGAAAGGCGATCCGCCCTTCCCCATGCGGTCGCGCACGCGCCACTCGCGGCCGCTGCTATCTCTGAATGAAACGATGGCGTGATAGCTGCCGCCGTCATCGCTGCGCTCGTATTCGTTATCGACGACAACCGCCTGCGTCTCAACGCCGCCGGAAAGCAACCCGTAATAATCGTACGCGAAGTAAAGCCCCACGCCGACGAACAGCAACGGTATGCCCGCAATCAGCAGAACCGCCAGGCCTGATGCCTTCCCCTTTTTTCCGCCCGCTTTAATTTTATTCTCTCCGCTTTCTTCACCCTGAGAAACGGATTCGCCTTTTATGCCCGTTGCGCGGATACCGACGATCCGCGCCGTTACGCGATCGCATACCGTCCTTCTGTACAAATCATACCCAAACAACAACCCGCCAATCCCTGCCATGATAATGCCGCCCAACAACAACCCTGCCTGATTCCATGCCATTGCGGCATCAAAGGCGGAATTGAACAAGCCATCCATCTCCTACGATCCTCTTTTTGCCAGATAGATTTCAGGGTTCAGCGCATCCGTGCCGCGGCGCGTTTCAAAATGCAGCTGCGGCGTATCAACGGAACCGGTGGAACCTACAACGCCGACGCTGTCGCCCTGCCGCACTTCCTGCCCCTTCTTCACCAGCATCCTGTCCATATGCGCATAGGCCGTCATCCAGCGATCGGCATGCCGCACCAGGACAAGGTTGCCAAAACCTTTCAGTTCATTGCCCGCATAAACGATTGTGCCATTGTCGGCAGCGCGCACGGGCGCGCCTTTCGGCGCGCGTATATTCACGCCATCATTATGAAGTCCGCCTTTTTTAGGCCCGTAAGATGAAATAAACGCGCCGTCGACCGGCCACATGAATTTGCTTCCCGCCCGCGGCGGCGTACGCAGGCTGACGGCCGCGGCAGGCGCCATTTTTCTTTTTGCCTCCGACTTTTCTGAGGGGCGGATGACTGCATTCTGCCGCGATGATTTTACCGCCGCGGCCAGACGCTGCGGCATCGGGCGGGGCGGCGGCGGACGTACGGACGGCAGATGCAGTATCTGCCCAACCTGAACGACATAGGGTGCGGACAGACTGTTCAGCCGCGCGAGTTGCGTCTGACTGACATTGAAGGTACGCGAGACGCTGTAAAGCGTGTCGTCTTCTCTCACGCGGTAGCTCGACGGCGGCGGCAGGGAAAGGCGCTGCCCCTTCGCCAGCCCGTAAGGTGCGCTCAGCTTGTTGACGTAGATGATATCCTGCATCGAGAGATTATAGCGTTGCGCGATGGCCCAGAGATTTTCGTCCTGCGTGACTGTATGCACGCCCGCGCTGCCCGCGCCCGCATCGCCATATAGCCCGAAATGCTGATAGGGCGCAGGATTCTGCGTACCCATGCATGACGACAGAAAAAGCGCCGCCGCGGGAATGAGCAGGAAATGTCGAGCGGAAAAATACATCATCGCCCCGCTGCGCAATCGGGGTTATCCTCCGCGCTTTCCGATGCGGATGCGATATGAGGCAAAAGAGGAACAAAACGGACGCCCATCAGATCCTTCACGGCAAACGTATCCTCTCCTTCTTTCTTGTAGATGCGCAAAACCTGATGTTCGTTGACGGCAACGGGCACGACAAGCACGCCGCCTTCGCGCAACTGATCCAGCATTTCCTGCGGCGGCTTGCCGCGCGCGGCGGCCGTGCAGATGATACGGTCGAACGGCGCCTGTTCCGGCCAGCCTCTCATCCCGTCGCCGGCGATTGCCGTG
>JACQIJ010000086.1 GCA_016198545.1 Pseudomonadota bacterium | reverse complement strand
TCCATTGTGGACTATGAAACGGCCGCGATGTTCGTTTATCCAGAAAAAATCGTCGTCGATTTTTCCGGAATGAAGCCGCAGCAGATGCCGCTGCCGGAATATCAGCGTACGCTGGCGGAGAATCCTGAAATCATGAATATGGAAGAATTCCGCCCCGGCCAGTCGGCATTGCAGCGCGATCGTTACAACGCAACGCCAGAACTGCAGCCGCGCCGACCGATGGCCGATCTGTTCAGCGGCGTTTCTCCGTCAGCTTCATCTGCGCCTGATGTCGCGCCCTCCACGCCCCTGAGAAGCAGTGGCGTCGCCCCCATTGCCGCGGCTCCGGTCGTTCCCCGCGTTGCGGAAGGCTCGGGCGCGGCAGATACGCTGACCCGCAGCATGAATCCGCAGGTGTTCGGCGGCAGTGGCGCGGCAGCCAGCGGCGGGCCGATGACGATTTCTCCGCAGCAGTGACCGCGGCGGCACTTCCATGAGGGGCAAGACCTGTTTTCTGTGCGGCATCGGCGGCAGCGGCATGAGCGCACTGGCGCATTTGCTTCGGGCGCGGAGCTGGGAAGTGTCCGGGTCGGATCGTGGCCGCGACCGCGGCGAAACGCCTGAAAAGTTCAAAAAACTTGAAGAACAGGGGATAAAGCTCTATCCGCAGGATGGAACGGGGATATCCGTCGGCATGGGTATGCTGGCTGTCTCGAGCGCGGTCGAAGATACGGTACCCGATGTATGCGCCGCGAAAGAGAAAAATATTCCGATCAGAAAACGCGCGGAAGTGCTTGCCGAGTTTTTTAACGAAGCGGATTTTTCAATCGCTATCGGCGGTACAAGCGGAAAGTCAACCGTCACCGCGATGACAGGATGGATACTGCACAGGGCGGGAAAGAATCCTATGATCGTCAACGGCGCGGGCATGGTAAATTTCGAAGGGCGGAATTGCGTTGTCGGCAAAGGCCCTTTTGTCGCGGAAGTGGATGAAAGCGACGGCTCCATCGCCCTGTTCAATCCATCCGTTGCCGTTCTGACGAACATATCTCTTGATCACAAGTCTGTGACGGAATTGGAAAGCCTTTTTGGCGCATTCACCGCGCGAGCGAAAAAGGCGCTCGTAGGGGGGGAGGCTTTTTCTCTTGATAACCCGGAGGCGGAATTTTTTGCGCGTGATATCGTTCCGTTTGATGACGGCGTGTCCTTCGCGGTAAAGGATATCTCCGTTCATTTGCGCGTACCGGGCAGGCATAACGTTGCGAACGCCCTTGCGGCTATGGCGGCGGCGCAGGAGGCTGGCGTGAACCTGAAGGCTTCGGCAGAGGCGTTGTCTGAATACAAAGGCATTCACCGGCGGTTTGAAATTACAGGCTCTGTTTGCGGGATTACGGTGATAGATGATTTTGCGCATAATCCCGATAAAATTGCCGCGACGCTGCGTACTTTGCATGAAAGGTCCGGCCGCGTGTGGGTTGTGTTTCAGCCTCACGGCTTCGGGCCGACGAAGCTGATGCGCGCGGCGCTGGTGGATATGTTTGAGGAAGAAATGGGAAAAGACGACATTCTTCTGATGCCTGAAATCTACTACGCAGGAGGAACTGCAGCGCGCGATATTTCTTCCGCCGATATTATTGCCGAAGTTGGTTTGCGGCAAAAAAGCGCCCGTTTTTTTGAGAGGCGGGACGATATCGTGCCCTATATTGCCGCGCTGGCGCGGCCGGGAGACAGGATCATCGTGATGGGCGCACGGGACGACACGCTGCCTGCATTTGCCGCGGCTATAATTTCTGCGCTGGATATAAAAGGGATTCGCAAAAAAACGTCTTGAATTTTCTGTCTACAATCATAGCATGAACGTGCATACTTTAGTATAAGACTCGTGTAAGCTTTCATTATGAACAGACTGGCCACAGCGCAGCGACAGGACAAAGCCTATGATCTCAGCCGTTTCCGGCTGCTGATTATTGAGGATTCCGCTTTTATCGGCAGCCTTCTGACAGGGGCGCTCAAGACAATGGGGGTGGGATCGATTATCATGGCGTCGAGTTTCGCGGAGGCGCGGCAGGTTATTGCGCGCTGTAATGCTTTTTCATCGACGGATAATATAGATGTTGTCATGACGGACTGGCTGACTCCCGACGGAGAGGGAGAGGACTTCATTAAATGGATACGGGAAAACAGGGCGGATAGCATTAAATACTTGCCGGTTATCGTATGCAGCGCATTTGCCGACAGGGATCTTGTCGAACACAGCCGCGATTCCGGCGCAAATGAAGTGCTGGTGAAGCCTGTTTCCGCTGAAAAAATAGCGCAGCGTATCCTTTATGTCATAGACAAACCGCGCGCTTATGTGCAGGCGCCGGAGTTTTTCGGGCCGGAACGGCGGCGGCAGGACAAGCGGTTTGACGGCACTGATAAAAGGGTGATGAGACAAGAGGATATAGAGGTGGATCATGAGCGGGCCGGTTAAGTCATCCAAAAGAGTGAAAATCATGCACCGGATCAACCGGCTGAAGAAAAAAGCCGGCGTTGATACAGATGATGCGCGTCTGGGGTTTATTGATCCCAAGGCAGTCAAGCGCGCGCAGGAATCAATAGATGTTCAGGCAGTTCGTTACTCTGGCGAAGTGGAGACGGCGCTCAAAAATCTCGATGATACATGGCGGAAACTGAAAGAAGAAAAAGATGCAACCACGGCTGCCGCGCTGTCGAAGCAGCTGTATAATTACGCAAACAACATCAAGGATATGGCTGAAACATTTGGCTATTCCCTGATGGATCATTTCGGCAAGTCCCTGCGCGATTTCAGCAAGAACCTGAATGTTGCGAACAAGGCGCATCATGTCATTGTTCAGGCGCACATAGATGTCATGTGGGTTGCATTCAATGAAAACATCAAGGATCAGGGCGGCGTCAAGGCCGAAGAACTGAAGCTTATCGTTGCGAAGGCGATAGAGAAG
>JACQIJ010000095.1 GCA_016198545.1 Pseudomonadota bacterium | reverse complement strand
CATCAGGGCTTTCGGTTGGCGGAATCTATTTCCAAGTGCGACTTTCCTTTAAAATCCCCTCTTTTTGCACTTGGAAGTATTTTTGAACACAGTGTCGCACTACAGCCAACTCACCCTTGAGGATCGTCGCCAGATGTACAGGCTCCACAAAAAAAGACCGCGCGTAGCGCGGTCTTTTAAATGACTGAATGGTTGAATGATTCAGCTCCGGACAGGGCCGCGGAGATTCCACCTTTACAGACCATTGTAGTTCACACGGGGGGAGCCGGCTTGACGGGGTTTTTCGTTTCCGTGCCCAATTCCTTCATCGTATTTTTTCCGCGACGCGCAATAAGGCCGGATAAAACTAATGAAAGAACTGATAGAGAAAATATCGTTCCGCCCCAAATACGATTTACGTTCTCCCGATCATCAATCTTCTCCTGAATACGCTTTGCCACATTTTCCTGCTTAAGCGTTACCTGGCCGCTGGCACTGAAGTTCATAACGGCACCCTCTTTCATCCCTCCGGCCGACAGGAATTCATTCACGATCCGCTTGTTCTCGGGTTTCTGCTGGACCTCGATTTCATTCCTTACCACGTTGCCGGCGATCTCTCCGCGTTCTTCGACGCTAACGCCGGAAAATATCAGCGCGCAAGCAAGCAGCATCGAAATTCCACCCGCTGCATAGCCGACCCTGGAAAGCATAATGTCAAATTTAGCAAGTTCCCGTTTGTCCACTTCCGCCATCTCATCACCTCAATTTCCCAAATTTTCCAGATACTATCTATTATCTATAATAGATACAAGATTAAAAATCGGGTATACTTCCTGCATCCGCCGCCCGGATGAGAAAAACCAGCTAGACCAAAATCAGGAAAAAGCCTTCTATGAAGCCGCTTAAAACAGACCGCAAAACCGCCATTGAAGACCTGCTGGCCGTTATGGAGCAGCTGCGCAATCCCGATGGCGGCTGCCCGTGGGACCTGGAGCAGGATTTTGCCACGATTGCGCCTTACACCATCGAGGAGGCTTATGAGGTCGCGGACGCCATCGACCGCGCTGATATACCCGCGCTGAAAGAGGAGCTGGGCGACCTGCTCTTCCAGGTCGTCTATCATGCACAGATGGCTGCCGAGGCCGGGGATTTCGCCTTCGCCGACGTCGTGGATGCCGTAACGGCCAAGATGGTGTCCCGCCACCCGCATGTTTTTAGCGATGCGCAGGCCGCCAATGCCGCCGACGTCGAAAAACGGATATGGGAGGATCAGAAAGCGAAGGAGAAATCCGGAAAGGGGCACGACAGCGTTCTTGACGATGTTCCTCTCGCCCTCCCCGCCTTGCGCCGGGCGCAGAAACTCCAGAATCGCGCCGCGTGCGTCGGCTTTGAATGGCCGGACGTGTCACAGGTTCTCGATAAGATGGACGAGGAAGTTGCGGAGATGCGCGAAGCTCTCAAAGGCGGCAAAAAAGAAGAAATCCTCGATGAACTGGGCGACCTGTTTTTTGTGCTGACGAATTTTGGACGCATGCTGGGAGCGGATTGCGAAGAAACGCTGCGCCAGGCAAGCCGCAAGTTCGAACGCCGTTTCCGCGGCGTTGAGGCCGCGCTAAAGGCGCAGGGCGTCAAGCCTGGAGACGCAACGCTGGAGCGAATGGAAGGACTCTGGACAGCAGAAAAGAAAAAAGAGCGGACATAAATAGGGTTTTCCCTGTCGAAGCAATCAAATCGCTGCGTAAAATGACTGGATTGTTTCGACGGACTTCGTCCATCTCGCAATGACGCTTCTATCCCCGGCCTGCGCCTCTACGCCAGCTTTGCTGCCATCGCCATACTGGGCAGTTCATACTTGCTGTAGATATCCTTGTTCCTGTCCGACGCAATCTCGGCAGGAATCGTCTTTTCTATCTGTCCGGTTATTCCTGCGATCGCTGCCGCCTTGAATGCGTAGCCGAGAGTAACATCAAAAAGCCTGATCTCGGTCAGCACTCCCATCGACCGTACACCCTCCCATTCAGGATATTCCTCATCCATCAGGTTGATCATTATATCCACGACCATAGTCATCTCATCGGGAGGGGGAAGATTGTTGGCTTCCATGACATTCGCCACGGAGATCGAAAACCTATCTACGAGACTGTGCAATTCTTCCAGCGCCTCAAGATCGGCATCTTCCGCCCTCATAAGCCTGTATTCCATTTTTTTCTCCCGCCTGTTTATATTAGCAGCAATACTTTTACATAGTTTTTTTGTAATCAGCAACCATTTTATTAATCGTCCGCTGCTGCAATTCCCTCATCAGGGCTGCACCCGAAGCGATGACCAGCCCCCCGAACTCATCGCCGGGGGCGTAAGGCGTACCGTCCCACTTCATCACATGACCGCCCGCCTCCTTCACCGCGAGCGTTCCGGCAAGGTGATCCCACGGACGGATGCGGCTGTAGATCGCGAAATCTCTTATGCCGGACGCCAGATTCAGGTATTCATGCCCTGCGCAATTGAGCGTTTCCAGCGAACGGACGCTCTTTCCCAACTCTTTCAGATGCGGGCGCATAGACTGCGGGAAATAACTGTACCCGGCAAATCCTTCCGTTTCCTGCAGGGGTTTGTATGCGGAAACAGATATCTGCGCGCCATTGATTGCGACGCCGCTCCCCTTCTCCGCGATCAGCATGCGATCCTGCAGAATGTCGTATATCCAGCCTCCAACCGTCTCGCCGCCCGCGACGCAGGCCAGCATGACGCAAAATTCATTTTTGCCGTGGACGAAATTGTTTGTGCCGTCCACCGGGTCAATGACCCACGCCATAGCATCCTTGTCCCTCAGAATTTCCGTCGTCTTGCTGTTTGTGGAAACGGCTTCCTCGCCGATAGCGACGGAACCATAAAAGTTTTTCTCCAGAAACTGTTCCAGAAACTTCTCTGATTCGCGGTCGGCGACGGTGACAAGATCGTTCGGCCCGGTCTTCGTATCGATTTCGTGCTGTTGCAGCATCCTGAAACGCGGCATGATGAAGCGCTGTGCGCATTCGCGCAGGATGTCGCCAATTCTTTCCGGATCCGCAGCGCTAACCATGAATCTGTTTCTGAGTATCATAAATAACGTCTTCCTGTACGGGTTGGATCCCGAAACGTTCCTGAAACCGCCCCGCATCGGCCAGGTCCAGTTCAGCCGTTAATGTTATGTATTCCAATTCGTCTTTCCTGTCCAGAATTTTGCCACGATCGTAAAGCCACGCAAGAGCCTGTCCGTTTTCGGGCTTTATGTGGTAAGAAACCGTGCGGCGGCCGGCAGACACGATTTTCTGGATGGCGGCGAGCAACGCTTCCACCCCCTCTCCTTTTACGGCGGATACAGGAACCGTTCTTTCGGCGAACGAGGCCCGGCGCAGCGCATCGGCCTTTTGCTCCGCGTTCAACGCATCCGTCTTGTTCAGGATTTCGATGATGCGAGGGTCGGATTCATATTCGATGCCCATATCTCCCAGAATGGATACTACATCCTCTTTCTGAGCTTCGTGCGCCGAATTGGAAATATCGCGCACGTGCAGGATAACGTCGGCATACTGCACCTGCTCCAGCGTCGATCGGAATGCGGCGACAAGGTGTGTCGGCAGAGCGGTAATAAATCCAACCGTATCGGCGAGGATAATTTCCTGCCTGTTCTCAAGCCTCACCTTGCGCATCGTCGGGTCAAGCGTGGCGAACAGCAGGTTCTCCGCAAACACATCCGCGCCTGTCAGCCTGTTGAACAATGTCGATTTTCCGGCGTTTGTATAACCGACCAGCGCGACGATGGGATACGGTACTTTTTCGCGGCTGCGGCGCTGCAGATCGCGGTTTTTACGTACCCGCTCTAAATCCTTTTTCAATTGCGCGATGCGGTCGGATATAAGGCGGCGGTCGATCTCCAGCTGCGTCTCGCCGGGACCGCCTGTCTTTCCCGTGCCACCGCGCTGCCTCTCAAGGTGCGTCCACGACCGCACAAGGCGCGATTTCTGGTATTCAAGCGCAGCCAGCGCGACCTGTATCTGGCCCTCCTTCGTTTGCGCCCGCGCGCCGAAGATCTCCAGTATCAAGCCCGTGCGGTCGATGACTTTCGCCTGCCATTCCTTTTCGAGGTTGCGTTGCTGCACGGGCGTAAGGGAATGATTGACGATGACTACATCGGGTTTTTCTTGCGCGACGACAGCGGCAATGCGTTCCCGCGTTCCCTTACCCAGAAAATGGCCAGGGCTGGGGCGGGCGACGCGCGGCATATCGATCCCGATGACCTCCAGCCATATGGCGTGGGCCAACCCTTTCGCTTCCTCTATTTTTTCTTCAAGCGATGGGACAAAGACGCGCTCCCTTCCCTCCCCCTTCAGGGAAAGGACAGGCTGAACAATAAATGCTCTTATTCCAGGATCAGGCGTCTGCGCCATCCTTTTCGCCGTCATACAGGCTCAGTGGGCCGCCCGGCATAATGGTTGAAATGGCGTGCTTGTACACAAGCTGTACGCTCGAATCGCGGCGCAGCAGCACGCTGAAATTATCGAACCACGTCACAATGCCCTGAAGTTTCACGCCGTTCACAAGAAAGACCGTAACGGTCATCTTTTCCTTGCGTATCTTGTTCAGGAATACATCCTGCACATTCTGGTTTTTCTCGGTCATTTCATTGTTTTCCTTAATATTTATATGACGCTTTTTTTGTTGTGCCATCTTTTAATCAATACTGCGCTGCGCCGCAAGCTTTGATTTTACCAATAACCTCAGCTCTTCCAGCAATGCGCCGCAATCGCGTACTGCTATAATTGGGTTAAACCTTTGAATCAGGAAATTCTTATCCTTGCCGTGCGTGATAAAAACTGTTGCGCACCCCGCCGCGCTGCCGGCCGCCAGATCCGTCTCCGTATCGCCCACGAACCAGGTATCGCCGGCGTCCGGGGGGCTGTCCATGCATCCCAGCATATGGCGTATCGGATCCGGCGCTGGCTTATCCTTCGCCGCAACCCCTGCTCCCATGACAGCAAAAAAACTGTCGTCCCAGCCCAGATGGCTGACCTCGCGCCTCAGGTATTTGTCTCTCTTGTTGCTTATAAGCCCGCACGGGATGCCCTGCGATGAAAAGAAGCTCAGAACCTCCCGCGCATGAGGCAGTTCCTTCAGATACCCAAGATGGTTTTTCTCTACGAAGTCATACAGAATCTCCAGCGCCCTTTCCGACTCCTTGCCATAAATGGCAGGATACAGTTCACGCGCGGAATGTTTCAGATTCTTCCAAAATTGATCTTCCGTCCATTCAGGAAGCCCGAGGACAGTGCGCACATGATTATGTGCTGTCCGCAAGCCCGGGATGGTATCGACCAGCGTTCCGTCCCAGTCGAACAGGACTGCCTTGGGCAACCTTACGCCTTCCATGAAACCTGCTTGCCCTTCATTACGTAGTCCATATAAGAGGCATAAAGCTTTTGCGCCACGGGTCCAGGCTTTCCCCCACCTATCTTTTTTCCATCTACGGAGACAACCGGCATAATCAAGGCCACAGCGCTGGAGGTAAAGCATTCCTGCGCCTGCTGCGCTTCCCCGACGGTGAAGGCGCGCTCTTCGATTTTCAGCCCCAGATCCTTGCAGACTTTTTGCAAGGCAGTGCGAGTAACGCCGCGCAGTATGTCGCTTGTCGCCTTACGCGTCACGATACTGCCTTTTTTTGTAACTATCCATGCGTTGCTGGAAGATCCTTCCGTGACGAATCCCCTCTCGTCCACGAGCCACGCCTCATAGGCGCCCTTTACAACTGCCGCCTGCTTGGCCAGAACCTGCGCGATCAGCCCTGTTGTCTTGATGTCGCGCCTTTTCCATCTTAAATCCGGAACTGTAACCACCTTGATTCCGACTTTAACTTTTTCATTGTTCTTAAAATCGAACGGCCTGGCTGTGATGACAACCGTCTGTTTCACGCCCTTCGGCGGAAAAGGGAAATCGCGCTTGTAGACCCCGCGCGTAACCTGAATGTACACGCTCGCGTTTCTGAGGCGGTTTTTTTTCAGAAGCCTTACGATGGCATCATGAAAATTTTCCCGCTTCATCGGCATGGGCATCTTCAGTTCCTTCAACGAACGCCGCATCCTGTCTATATGCCCGCGCTCGTCGGCAAGCCGACCGTCAATGCAGGCAATGACCTCGTAGACGCCATCGGCAAACTGGAATCCTCTATCCTCTATATGGACGCAAGCCCTGTCATGGGAAACATAACGACCGTTAAGATATGCATAGTGTGGCATGTCAGAATAAATCCACCTGCACAGTAAACATTTTTTCCACGTCACTGGCCTGCTCCCGCAAGGCCAGTGTAACGACATGATCCCCCGGCTTTGAAACACGATCCGGCGAAGGAAACAGGATTTTCTCGCCGCGCACGATCGGCCCCATCACTACGCCGGAAGGCAAATCCATGCTGTCCAGGTGCTTGTTCGCAAGGCTTGTGGTCTCCGAAACTTCCGCCTCTATGACCTCCGCGATCCCGTCCTTCAATGTAAATAACGATTTGATGCGCCCGCGGCGAACATGCTGCATGATTTTTGAAACGGTAGATGCGCGGGGCGATACGACAGTATCAATTCCAAGAGGGGTTATCAAAGGATTGTAGGTTGATTTGTTGACCAACGCGATAACGCGCCCGCATCCATGCTTTTTTGCCAAAAGCGAGCCGAGGATGTTTGTTTCGTCATCGTTAGTTACAGAAATAAGAGTTTCAACATGGGCGATGTTGGCTTCCTCCAACACCTCCTGCCTCAAAACGTCGCCATTGATAATAACGACGCCCTCCAGTTGTTCGCTCAGAAAACGGGCGCGTTCCGCGCTGCGTTCGATAATCTTGATGCTTGTGCTGGCATGCGTTTTCTGCAAAAGGTTCACAAGATAGTGGCCTATATTTCCACCGCCCATTATAACAATATGCCGCGCTTCCTGTTCTTCATGTCCAAAGACGGCAAGAACCCGCTTGATCTGGCTCGTCTCCGTGAAAATATAAACCTCGTCCCCCACCAGAATCTGGTCATTCGGCCCCGGTATTATAATTTGTGAATCGCGCATGATAGCCGCAACCTGCACCTGCAGATCCGGAAATAAGCCGCTAAATTGCTTGAGTTGCGTATTGACGACCGGGCACTTTTGGCTGCACATGACGCCCACCAGGAAGAGCTTGCCGTCGGCCAGCGACAGAACGCCTGTCGTTCCCGGAATGTGCAGACGCTGCACTATCGCTTCGGCAACCTCGACCTCCGGGGAAATAATAACATCAATCGGCATGTGGCTGCGGCTGAACAAATTCGACCATGTCGGGGAAAGATAAGTTTGCCGCCGCACGCGGGCGATTTTTTTGGGGACATTGAACAGGGAATGCGCAACCTGGCACGCAACCATATTGATTTCATCAAGATGCGTAACGGCGATAATCATGTCGCAATCGCTTGCACCCGCTTGCGACAGGATTTCCGGATCGGAAGCATGGCCGACAATTCCCTTTAAATCCAGATCATCGCTGATCTGCGCCACCAGCTGAGCCTGGTGATCAATCACTGTGATATCATTATCTTCGCGGGCAAGGTAGGTGGCAATGCTGTGGCCAACCTGGCCTGCGCCGCATATTATGACTCTCATAGAAATCCCTCAGGCTGACTTTTCTTCCTTGTCATTGTCATTCTGCTTCGCCGGATCGGAAATACCAAGCTGTTTCAGTTTCCGGTGCAAAGCCGATCTCTCCATGCCCACGAACTGGGCGGTACGGGAGATATTACCTTCAAACCGTCGTATTTGCGAGGCGAGATAACGGCTTTCGAATGTTTCCCGCGCCTCGCGCAGCGGCAGAGAGATAACCTCCATCAAGCCGCTTCCCGCGTTCTGGCCTCCCTCATCGTTCTCGTTTGAAATCCCCCTTATCTCCGCCGGAAGCTGTCCGACGCCGATTCCCTCCTCGTTATCCTGCCCGCCGCACATAATCATGACTGATTCAACAATGTTACGAAGCTGCCTGACATTCCCCGGCCAGTCATAGGCCTGAAGCGCAGCCATCGCTGCGGGCAGAAACTCCCTGCGCGAAATGCCCGATTGTTGCGAAAACGTATCCAGAAAATGCGCGCACAGCGATGAGATGTCCGACAGATGCTCGCGCAGGGGGGGTATTTCTATATGTACGACATTAAGCCTGTAATACAAATCCTGGCGGAATTTTCCTTCTTTGATGAGTTGCTCCAGATTCCGGTTGCTTGAAGCGATGATTCGGGCATCCGTTTCGATGGGGTCGGCATCACCGATTCTCTGGAATTTCTGCTCCTGCAGAACCCGAACGATTTTTGCCTGCGTCTCAAGCGGCATATCCGCGACTTCATCCAGGAAAAGCGTGCCGCCATGCGCGCGTTCCAGAAGGCCAGTTCCCGCCGCGCCCTCCTCCCCTGCCGCCGATCCGAACAGTTCGATTTCCAGCCTGTCCGGGCGCATGACTGCGCAATTCAGAACGACGAAGGGCCCGCCCGCCCGTTGCGACATTCTATGAAGCGTCCGGGCCGCGAGATCCTTCCCTGTCCCCGGCTCTCCTGTCAGAAGGATACGGCTGTTCGTGGCGGCAACGCGCTCCAACGCCTGCTTCAGGGCCGTCATAACCGGCGAAGTTCCTACAAGATCCGAAGGTCCCTCGACCTTCTTGCGCAGCGTTTCGTTTTCCTGCCGTAACGAGGCGGCTTCGAGCGCGCGCCTCACCAGAAGAAGAAGCCTGTCTGTCTTGAAAGGTTTTTCTATAAAATCATATGCGCCGTCCTTGATTGCGCTGACAGCCGTTTCGATGTTGCCATGACCGCTAATCATAACGACCGACAGGGACGGGTGAATCTCCTTCACTTTCTTGAGTATCTCCATGCCGTCTTCCGCGCTGTTCTTCAACCATATATCGAGAATAAGCAGATGCGGCAGTGAAGCCTCGATTTCCATGTAAGTCTGGCTGGAATTTGCCGCTTCCCGCGTCGCATAGCCTTCATCCTCAAGAATGCCTTTGATAAGCATCCGTATATCCGCCTCATCATCAACAATTAGTATGTTTCCTGTTGTCATGACATCCTTGCCTATGAAGCCTCACGCAACGGCTGCTGGCGCTGCTCCTCCGCCACCGCATCCGACGGCAGAATGAGAACAACGCTCGCGCCGCCGGCATCGCGCCATTTCCCGCTTTCTTTAAGCCACTCCGGAGCGCCGAGAATAAGTTTTCCTCCATGATCCTCCATGATCTTCTTTACGATGGCCAGCCCCAACCCCGTCCCCTTTTCCTTGTGCGTTACATAGGGGTCGGTCAACCGTGACACATCGGGACCGGGAAAACCGGGGCCGCTATCCGTAACGGCAACAAATATCTCATCCTCTCCCTCGCGCTTGCCAGCGAAAATCTCAATATGTTTTTCCGTAGCCCCGGACTCTCCTTCAATAGCATCGATTGCATTCTGAAAAATATTATTCAGAACCTGCCTCATCTGTTGCGCGTCGAATCCTATATGGGCCAGATCTTCGCTGCCGCCCTGTAACTGGATGTTTATCTTCAGATCCGGGTGAGCCTGTTGCTGGAATGAAGATATCTCGCTGATGACAGCGAAAAGATCATCCTTCCTTATAATCGGTTCGGGCATGCGGGCAAAAGCGGAAAACTCGTTGACCATCCTGCCGATATCGCCGACATGGTGGATGATAGTATCTGTGCAACGTGAGAACGTATCCCGGTCCTCTTTGATTTGTGATAGATAGCGGCGCTTCAGGCGCTCCGCCGAAAGCTGGATGGGCGTCAGCGGGTTCTTGATTTCATGAGCGATGCGGCGCGCTACATCCGCCCATGCCGCCTTGCGCTGGGCCGATTGCAGAGCAGTGATATCATCAAACGTGATGACGGAGCCCGCATCCTCACCGCCCGCGGGCTCCACTGCGATCCTAACCAGGAAGGCGCGGCGTATGCCGTCGCTGTCAATGAAGGGGATTTCGCCTTGCGTAATTTTTCCGGGCTTCTGCAGCGCCCGATCCAACAGCCTGCCCAGTTCAGGCATAATCTGTCCGATGTCCTTGCCCGCCAGATTCTCGATGTCCTCGCCCAGAAGTTCGCCCGCTGACAAGTTGGCCAGCGTGATATTTCCGGCCTTGTTCACGCCCAGAATGCCGGATGTTACGCCTGCCAGCACGGCCTCGGTGAAGCGGCGGCGGCGATCAAGCTGCCTGTTCGCGGTCACAAGTTCGTCCCGCTGTTCTTCTATCTGCATGGTCATGCGGTTAAAGGCGCGGCCCAGCACATCAAATTCGTCGCGGCTGCCGAACTCCTCGACGCGCGCCGTCATGTCGCCGCCGCGCACGCGCTCCGTAGCCAAAATCAGGGAACCGATCGGCGACGCCAACCGCCGCGCGAAAACAAGCCCGGCCCAGATGGCCGCAAACAGCAGCAAAAGCGCGACGACCACGAAGATAAGCGTAATTTTAACCTGCAGCCCGCCGTATTGGCTTTGAAGCGTTTCATACTCCTGTACCGCCCTGCGAGTATCCGCGACGTGGGACAGGACGACCGGATCCACCATGCGTCCGACGAACAGATAGCTGCCCGCAAAGTTGTTGAGTTTAACCAGCGCCCGGACGCGGTCCTCCCCCACCCCGGTCATCAGGGCGACATCGCCGTTTTTTGCCCTGTCCATTATGTATGCCGGGATGGATTCGAATGCCAGCGAAAGCGTCAAGCCCGTGCGCGCCAGAACCGTTCCGTCCTGCTCGAAAACCATCGCTTCCGAAAGGTTGCGCAATATCGACTGGGTCTGCATCACGCGCCCAAACGTCTCCGGGCTGGTTATAAGCAGCGAAGCCTGCCGGTCGATGTCGTTCGCCATCGCCAGCGCGTCCGCCCGCATGACCTGCATGTGTTCTTCCAGATACGCTTCCGCCACTGCCTGCGATTCCCCAACGGCTGTCTTGATGCGGTCGCTGAACCAGCTTTGCACGCCGAAATGCAGGAAGAACGCGGCGAAAATCGTCATGATGACCGCCGGCGCCGCAGTCAGGATGCTGAAGATGAATACCATCCGCACCTGCAGCCGCGATCCCGCCAGCCCGCGGCGGCGTCCGGCCCATAGACTGACGAAACGGCGCGCCACCAGCGTCACAAGGCCCAGCAGGATGATAAGATCTATGTTAAGAAGCCATATGACCGTATCGGGATCGTTCCCGAACGGCGGGGCTGCGCGCAGCGCGCCGTAGGTTGCTGCGCCGCCAGCAATCGCCGCGAATATCAGAAGAAGGGCAATCCTGTTCGTCCATGACCCTTTCAGGAAACGGCGCGAACTGAAACTTCCGGAATATTTCAAAAATGTCAGCGGCAAAGCGAGCCTTTCTTCCGATTGCGCGGCGGCATGGTTCCCGTTAAGTATATCTCCCTCGGAGGGCGGGCGAAAGATACAAAACTATGGAAAGTTCTGCAAGCAATATTGGTTTTTATGCCCTTGTAGCGGCTGCCGGCGGCGGTTCGCGGCTGGGCGGGGACACGCCCAAACAGTACCTGAAAATCGGCGGAAAATCTATTTTACATCATGCTGTTGATGCTTTTTTGGCCTGCCCCGGCATGAGGGGGCTGAAGGTCATTATAGATCCGGCCCATGAACCCTTTTTCAGGCAGGCTTTCGGCAATACGCCCCTGCCTGCTTTCGTGCATGGTTCTGATACAAGAAAATATAGCATAAGCAATGGATTATATAGTTTTTCTAAACTTAAAAATGAAGATATTATTCTGGTTCATGACGCAGCCCGGCCTTTTGT
>JACQIJ010000094.1 GCA_016198545.1 Pseudomonadota bacterium | reverse complement strand
GCCCATGTACGCCTGTATGCCTGCGGGCCGACGGTCTATAACTACGCGCATATCGGCAATGCGCGAATGTCCGTCGTGTTCGACCTTCTGGTACGGGTTCTGAAGAACCTGCACCCGAAAGTCACCTATGTTTCCAACATCACGGACGTTGATGACAAGATCATGGCGGCCAGCGCGGAAACCGGGGAGGCCATCGACATCATCACCCGGAAATATGAACGCATATACAACGAGGACATGGCGGCGCTGGGCGTACAGAAACCGGACGTGCAGCCGCGCGCAACTGAGCATATACAGGAAATGATTAACCTGATCTCTTCCCTCATCCAGCGCAAACACGCCTATGAAGCCGAAAGGCATGTCCTGTTCAGTGTGCCGTCCTATCCCGCCTACGGCAGGCTGTCGGGCCGCAACCGGGATGAGCAGGTCGCGGGCGCGCGCGTGGAAGTCGCGCCTTTCAAGCGCGACCCTGCCGATTTTGTGCTGTGGAAGCCGTCAACGCCGGACCAGCCGGGATGGGATTCGCCGTGGGGGCGCGGGCGGCCCGGATGGCATATAGAGTGCTCGGCGATGGCGGAAAAGCATCTCGGCCTGCCCTTTGACATCCACGGCGGCGGCGCCGACCTCAAATTCCCGCACCATGAAAACGAAATCGCGCAAAGCTGCTGCGCGCACGGGCGCGAAAACGACCCGCGCGCCTTCGCGAAGTTCTGGGCGCACAACGGTTTTGTCACGGTGGAGGGCGAGAAAATGTCCAAATCCATCGGCAATATCCGCCTCGTCCACAACCTGATCGAACATTACGACGGCGAGGTCCTGCGCCTTGCATTGCTGTCTGCGCATTACAGGCAACCTCTGGACTGGTCGGAAGAAACCATACGCCAGTCAAAAGCCATGCTCGACCGGATTTATGGCACTTTGCGCACGCTTGAAGATGTTGAGGCTGCGGATAGCGGCATTCCCGGGGACGTCATGGAGGCCCTCTGCGATGACCTGAACACGCCGCAGGCATTGGCAGCCGTAAATACGCTGGCGAAAAAAGCCGCTGAAAAGAAAACGCCCGAAATGAAGGCCGCGCTGATATCGGCGGGAAACCTTATCGGCATTCTTCAAGGCGATCCCGCCGCATGGCTAGGCTATGGCCGGCAGGGCGCCAATATCGATGAATCGGGAATAAACGCTCTGCTAAACGAACGTGTTGCCGCGAAAAAGGAGAAAAACTTCGCGCGCGCCGATGCTATCCGCGACGAACTGGCCGCGCTGGGAATCGCCATCGAGGACACCCCGCAGGGGCCGAAATGGAAGCGATCCGCCGGATAAGGGTGCCCCTGCTATTTCGCGTTTTCGGGCGTCAGCACCATCATGGCCTGACGGCCTTCCATGCGCGGCTCCATTTCGACCTTGCTGACGGAGGAAAGATCCTCCTTGAAGCGCTTCAGGACCTCCATGCCGAGACCGAGGTGAGCCATTTCACGGCCGCGGAAGCGCAAGGTTACCTTAACCTTGTCGCCATCCTCGAGAAAGCGTTGCGCGTTGCGCAGCTTGACCTGATAGTCGTGCTCCTCAATGGCCGGACGGATCTTGATTTCCTTGATATCGACAATTTTCTGCTTCTTGCGCGCCTCAGCGGCTTTCTTCTGCTGTTCGTACTTGTACTTGCCGTGATCCAGGACTTTGCAAACGGGCGGATCGGCATTCGGCGAGATTTCTATCAGATCGAGGCCCGCATCATACGCGGCCTGCTGCGCGTCGCGGATATTGACGACGCCGACCTGATTTCCGTTCTCGTCGATCAAACGGACCTTGTTCACCTTGATCTGTTCATTTACGCGCGGACCGTCATCGCTGGGCGGGACGGGGCGGTTAAAGCCGCTGCCGGATGGTCTGCGCGGCGGCATGGAAGAAGGCCGCGGGGGCCTGTAGTTCGAATCGCGAATGGCACTGTCTCCTTATGTTATCTGGGCCGAAACAGTATTAATACGGAGAATTCAGACGTTTCGCAAGGGGGTTAAGCATGATTTTCCAACCCCGCGCCCGTCACCGTTACTTTACCGATTTCGACCCCCTTCCAGTTTTTAAGGACAGGCCGGGTGAACCTTTCCAGCGCGGCATCGGCAGCAGCAGGGTTCAGGACGTCTAGTTTCCGCAGCAGAACGCCCAGAACAGGACACAAAGCGCGTTCGAGCGCGCCATCCTCCGTTTTCATGTACAGGACGATGCCGCGATCGCGAATAATGGCCATGTAATTGCCCTCCGCGCCGATCTTGCCGATGACATTGCCCTTTGTGGATTCAATCAGGATCGTATCGAAGCGGTCCTTGCCGCCGATCAGATAAGAATGCCCGGCTATTGCATCCAGAATGCGGCGGCAGGCGGCGGCGCGGGCGGGCGGCAGGCCGTCCGGATTCGCCAGCCGTAAAAAAGCCAGCGTCAGGTTTCTAAGCGGAAGCGCCGGATTCGGCGCGGAACAACCGTCCGTGCCGCAAGAACTCCGCGCAATTTCGTAATCCGCCATTTCGGATATGGTTTCGAAAATGCGCCTCTGCACGGGATGATCGAAGGCAAGGTAATTTCCCACCGGCGCGCCCATGTGCCGCGCCGCGCTCAGCATGCCGCAATGCTTACCGGAACAATCGCTGTGCAGGCCTGTGAATTTCAAGTTTTCACCCGTACGGATCATTTCATGGGCGCGTTCGACATTGATGGACAGGTGCCCGCCGCATTGCAGGTCTTTCACACCCAGACCTATTTTCGTAAGCCAACGTTCCGCGATCTCCATGTGCACGGGCTCCGCGTTGTGCGACGCGCAGGCAAGCGCGATTTCCTCATCCCCGAGCCCGAATGCATCCACAGCGCCGCTTTCAACAAACGACAACGCCTGCAGGGCTTTCAGGGAAGAACGGGGGGAAATCAAGCGGCTTTCATCGCCCCAGCTGCCGATAATTTCGCCGCCACGGCCCATGATCATGCAATGCGCCAGATGACTGCTTTCCACCGTGCCGCCGCGATACAGGTTAATTTTTAGGGGCGTATTTGCGTTCATCCTGATAAGGCCTGCTTTCGAATCGCATCGTTTCGTCCGGCATGTTAAAGGATAAGGATCAGCTTTGTAAGAGACCTCCTCCTCCGCCGCCGTGCTGGAAACGGCGGAGGCTTTTTTACTGCTATCGAAGCGTCACAGGAAAGCCCTGCCGGCGCAATTCCTTACGCGCAGCGCGGCGCAGGCGGCAACGGTCGTCTTCCCCGCAATCCGCGATCGCCTTCTCGAACGCTGATTTAAGCGCGGCAGGACCGCAACCGCCCAGTTCGTAAACAGGCAGTATATCCAGCACAAGCGGGACGATATTTGCGGAATTTTTCAGAGCGACCGAATAGGCGTCATTCCGGCATGCGGAATCGGCTCTTCCGGCAATAGGTATAATACTTATAGTCATTTTGTATTCCTCTTGAATTGTTTTGTTTTTGCGATGGAACGAAGCGGACCGCATAAACGCCGGCCCGGCTCCTGTTCAGAACGTTCCGGCAAAGAAACGCGAGGGATGGGAATGTCAGGGTGCGCAGCGCCGCATGATCATGTATAACGGCGCAGAAAACGCGCCGTTATCAAAGATACCTGTCTGTCGGGACGGAATGCTCATGAAAATACGCTACGGTAAAAATTTGTGCGTCGCAACAATGTTCTAGTACGGTGGCTTGCAGTTTTCCGCAAGCGTTTTCAGCGCGGCATCAAGCGCCTCCACCGGCTGCCTGTCATCGCCCAGATAGCGTATGGCGACCTTGCCCTCCTCCGCCTCCCGCTTTCCGACGACGAACATCACGGGCACCTTGGCCAACATGTGTTCGCGGACCTTGTAATTGATTTTCTCGTTGCGCAGGTCGATATCGGCGCGAATCCCGACATCGCGCAGCATTTTTTGTGCTTTTTTCGCATAACCGTCAGCATCCGATGTAATCGTTGCCACCACGCACTGCACCGGCGCAATCCATAGCGGCAGTTTGCCGCCGCTTGATTCGATAAGCATGCCGATGAAACGCTCCATCGATCCCAGAACCGCGCGGTGAATCATAACGGGGCGGTGTTTGCCGCTATCTTCGCCGATATAGGTGGCGTCAAGCCGTTCGGGCAACACGAAGTCGAGTTGGCATGTGCCGCATTGCCATGAACGGCCGATGGCATCCTTCAGGTGGAATTCGTATTTCGGACCGTAAAACGCGCCTTCGCCCGGCGCATATTCGAACGGCAAATCAAGCGTTTGCAGCGCGTCGGCCATCGCCTTTTCCGCCTTATCCCAGACGGCATCATTGCCCGCGCGCGCGGCGGGGCGCGTCGCCAGCTTGATCGATATCTCAGTGAAATTGAAATCCTTGTAGACCGCATAAAACAACTCGACGAATTTTTTTACTTCGCTTGTGATCTGGTCCTCTCGGCAAAAAATATGCGCGTCATCCTGCGTCATCTGCCGCACGCGCATCAAGCCGTGCAGCGCGCCGTGCGGTTCGTTCCTGTGACAACAGCCGAACTCCGCCATCCGCAGCGGCAGGTCGCGATATGACTTTATGCCTTGCTTGAATATCTGCACGTGTGCGGGACAGTTCATCGGCTTGATCGCCAGCAGTTTATCGAATTTTCCGGAGAAAATTGGCTTGCCCTCCTCGGTCGAGGGCGTTTCATCGGGTACAACGAACATGTTTTCACGGAACTTTCCCCAGTGGCCGGAAGCCTCCCACAACTTGTTGTCGATAAGCTGCGGCGTCTTCACCTCGACATAGCCGTCGTCGTAAATTCGGCGGCGTACATAGTTTTCCAACTGATTGTAAATGGTAAAACCGTGCGGATGCCAGAACACGGAGCCCTGCGCCTCCTCTTGAAAATGGAACAGATCCATCGCCGCGCCGATCTTGCGGTGGTCGCGCTTTTCCGCTTCTTCCAGCATGGTCAGGTAAGCGGCCAGTTCCTTTTCGTCACGCCACGCGGTGCCGTAAATGCGGGTCAGTTGCTGCTTGCTTGCGTCCCCGCGCCAGTACGCGCCTGCAACCTTCATCAGCTTGAAGGCATGACCGACATGTTTCGTCGTCGGCATGTGCGGCCCGCGGCAGAGATCAAGCCATTCGCCCTGCCGGTAAACCGTGATCGGCTCATTTCCAGGCAAGCCCTCGATCAGTTCGGCCTTGAAATATTCTCCCTTGCCCCTGAAATATTTGATTGCCTCATCGCGGCCCCACACCTCGCGCGCCAGTTCCGCGCCGCGATCGACGATATCGTGCATCTTTTTCTCGATTGCCGCAAAATCGTCGGTGGTGAAGGGGTTATTGCGCGCAAAATCGTAATAAAAGCCGTTTTCGATGTTCGGACCGATAGTGACCTGCGTGCCGGGAAACAGCTCCTGCACCGCCTCAGCCAGAACGTGAGCGCAGTCGTGGCGGATTAACTCCAGCCCCTCCGGGTCCTGTCGCCTTATGATGGCGACTTTCACGTCGTTTTCGATGGGCCGCGACAGATCCCAATCCTGCCCGTCAACCCGGATGGCCACAGCAGCCTTTGCCAGCCCCGCGCCGATGGATTGCGCAACCTCCATGCCGGTCGTTCCTGCCGCATACTTCCTTTCAGAGCCATCCGGAAGCGTAACCTTAATCTGTCTTTCAGCCATTTGCGCGTTCTGCTTCATAAAGCGAATTTATACGCAATCCGCCTGGTTTTCCAGCGGTTTTACCGCTCGTGCATCGCATTGCCGAGCGAGCGTATCAGGGGCTTCAGGATATATTCCATGACGGTCTTCTTGCCCGTCAGGATATCGACCGTTGCCACCATGCCGGGGATGATTTCAAACCGTTCTCCGTGGCGTTTCAGGAAGGTCTCGGGCGTGCGGACGCGCACCCGGTAAAAAGTTTCGCCTTTTTCATTGGTGATGCTGTCTGCGGAAATGTCGACCAGTTCGCCCTTGAGGCCGCCGTAAATCGTGTAATCGTAGGCCGTTACCTTTACGACCGCCTTCTGTCCCGGATGCAGAAAAGCAATATCCGAAGGGCGCACCCGAGCCTCGATCAGAAGCTGATCGTCCAGCGGAACGATTTCAAGCACGTCCTGGCCGGGCTGTATGACGCCTCCGACCGTGCTGAATTTCATGTCCTTGACGATGCCTGCCACGGGGGACCGGATTTCGGTGCGCTTCTGCCGGTCGCTGAGCGCGGAAAGCGTTTCCTTGATCGTCCCCATTTCGATCTGGGTAACCGACAGTTCCGTCTGCGCCTGCGCGCGCATGGAGCTTTGCAGTTCGGCCAGGCGCGCCTTGGCTTCATTGGCGGCGGCCTGCGCGCGCGGCAATGAATTGTTAAGGCTGTTCAGTTCCGTCTGGCGCTCCTTCAGGCCGCGGTCAAGCTGCAGCAGTTCCATCTTCGGCGCCGAACCGCGCTCCACCAGCGGGGCAATCATGTCGCGTTCTTCCTGGGAAATGCGAATAACTTCGCGCAAATCCCTTGTCCGCGTATTCAACTCGTTGATTTCCTGTTCCCGCTGCGTCAGCTGCTGCTGCAGAACCATCGTCTGCGAAGCGAGATTCTGCTGGTTTGCGCGAAAAGCGTCCATCTCCTCCTTTACGCTGTCGGGGACGCCTTTTATGACCTCGTCTGAAAATTCCGGCGCGGTCACCCCTTCCGCTTCCGCGCGCAGACGCTCCGATTTCGCCTTCAGGCCCAGATAGCGCTTCTGACTGGCCGACAATTCGGATGTGGCTCCGACATCGCTCAGGCGAACCAGGATTTGGCCGGCCTCCACTGCCCCGCCCTCCTTGACCAGAAACTCCCGGACAATGCCGCCTTCCTGATGCTGGATGATCTGTATGTCCTGGGACGGTATGACCTTGCCGTCGCCGCGCGTCACTTCGTCCAGGGAAGCGAAATTGGCCCATAGAATGAAAATGAAGATGAAAGCCGCGATGGATATCAAAAGAACATGCTGCGATAAGGGCAATTCTTCATCGGTTGTAAAAAATTTGTCGGCATGCGCAGCCGCCGTATCCAGCCTTTCCTTTGCCCACTGGCCGCGCACCCGCGCCCATTCGGACGCCTGATTGATCGTGGCCGCGTCATCGGCTTTCTTTTTCACTTTTTTCGGCTCTATTTTTCCCAAAGGCTCGGCCATATGAATATCCTATACATCCGTTTGCTCAGCTGCCGTGCCATACTGGCGCGCCTGCAGCTTCGCTATGACTTCATCCTTGGGCCCGTACGCAACGAGGCGGCCGCGATCGATCAGAATCAACTGGTCGACGAGAGACAGCATCGATCCCTTATGCGTGATCAGAAGCGTGGTCTTGTTTTCGCACAAGATCTGCAATCTCTTGCGCAGGCGGTTTTCGGACGCCGGATCCATCGAGGCGGTCGGCTCATCCAGAACCAGGACCGGCGGATCGTATAAAAGCGCGCGGGCGATGGCCACGGCCTGACGCTGGCCGCCCGACAACGCCTCGCCGCGTTCGCCTACTTGCGTATCGAGGCCGTGCTGGGAATCGCGCAGAAATTCTAAAACCCCGGCAAGCTCGGCGGCGCGCAGAACGGCGCGGTCAGGAGCCGTTTCGTGCCCCATCGTGATGTTCTCGCGTACCGTTCCGAAGAAAAGCTGCGGGCTTTGCTGAACGGCCCCCACAGACCGCCTCAGATCGCCGGGATCGATTTGCCGCACATCTGTGCCATCGATCTGCACAGATCCGGATTCAGGCTGGTAAAGGTTGAGGAGCAGCCGCTCGATCGTCGTCTTCCCTGAACCGACCGCGCCTATGACGCCTATATGCGCGCCGGGCTCAATAACAAAACTGAGTCTGTTCAGAGCAGGAACCGTCTGGCCGGGATAGTGAAACAGGACATCCTTGAATTCTATGCGGCCGTCCAGCGCCGGCTTTGAAATGAAATGCTTGCTTGCCGGACGCTCCACCGGCTTTTTCATCAGCTCATCCAGTTGATGCAGCGCTTCCTTCGACTGGTTATAGCGCGTCAGAAGCCCGGCCACCTGCGCCAGCGGCGCCATCGCGCGGCCCGTCAGGATGACCGAAGCGATAAGGCCGCCCATGGACAGCCATGCCTCGTGAATCATGTAAACGCCGGCGACAACGACGGCAACGCTGACGAATTGCTGCACGAACATCGCAAAGTTAAGCGCAAACGCCGATATGCGGCGCGATTTCACGGCCGTGCGGGACGCCTTTTCCGTCAGCTCCTCCCATTTCCTCTGCGTATGCCCCTCCGCAGCCTGCACCTTGATGGTTTCAAGACCGCTGATGGTTTCGAACAAAAGCGCATTTTTCAGGGCGCTTTCGTTCATCGACTGCCGGATGACCTTTTGCAGGGGCCGCTGCAATATCAGCCCCATAATCAGAACCAGCGGTACAGCCGCAAGAGGAATGAAAGCCAGCGGCCCGCCGATGACGGCAATAAGAACAATGAAAAGAAAAACGAACGGCAAATCAACGACTGCCGCCATCGTCGCGGATGTAAAAAAATCCCGAAGGCCTTCGAATTCGCGCATGTTGCTGGCCAGAACGCCCGCGCTGGCCGGACGCGCCGTCATCGTCATGCCCATGATCTGCTCGAACAGGCGCGCGGACACCTTCACGTCGGCCTTGCGGCCCGCGATATCGAGAAAATGCGCGCGGAGGTTTTTAATGATGAAGTCGAAGACATAGACGATCGTCACCCCGGCCGCAAGAACCCACAGCGTGTCGAATGCGCTGTTCGGCACGACGCGATCGTAAACAATCATAATGAACAGCGAACTGACCAGCGCAAAAATATTTATCAGGACGGAGGCCATGATGACTTCCTGGTAGATGCGCTTGCTTTCGCGCAGCGCGCTCCAGAACCAGTCGCGAGCGTTATCTATGACGGCAGGCCCCGCCCGCTCATCGACGCGCGCGACCGGTCTGATGAAAAACGCATAGCCGGAATAGTCCTTTTTCAAATCTTCGATTGATACAAGCTTCTTCTCGTCGGGCGTTTCGGGAAACTGCGCCAGAAACCGCGTTTCCGGGTGCACTTCCTCTTTTTTTCCCGGATCCTTTTTGGGCGGATGTTTCGGCGGGTGCCTTATATCCCACAGGATGCAGGCCTGCCTTTTCGCAAGAACCAGAACGCAGGGCAGATTGGGCGCCACAGCCAACCCTTCCAGGGTGCGGTCGGACAGACGGGCGTTCAGATCGGCCCGTTCGGCCGCACGGACAAAAAGCGCGGGCGTCAAGCCCGCCTTGCCGATCGGCAGGCCCGCCGTAAGGGCATTGCGGCTGACGCGCCTCCCGTAATGTCCCGCCAGCAACCGCAGGCACTCGATCAGAGGAGTATGTATAGCCATCCTGTCGGCTTCAAGAGGCCATGACCCCGGAAGATCTTCTGCCGGAGACCCTCCTTCGCCTTCGGCGGAACCCTGCTGTATTGACAGACTGACGGACGGACGTTCCCCGACTCCTTCGGGGCCGGGGGATTCCTTGTCCATCGGCTTTTTACCTGATTTTTCTGCGCTCACCGAGTGTTATCCCTTTAAAGGGGGGATGGAAAACCGGCTTACATTTTAGCAGGATCGGCCTCGCGGGGATAGGCTATACCGAGCGTTTTCATCAGCTCGCCTTTCAGCGCCAGCAAACGGTAAACGGCAAACATTTCCAGAAACTCGGCATTAACCGTGTTGGAACGCGATACGAACCATTCGTTCTGGGCATCCAGAACGTCCAGAAGCGTCCGGCGGTCCAGGTCGAACTGATCCTTGTACGCCTTCACGACTTCCGCGTTGGCATCGCCCTGGGCCGCAAATTCATGGGCTCTTTCGCCGGCCGCAACCATGCGCGCCCATGTCTGGCGCACTTCGGTTTCGATGCCGCGCGCCGCCTTGGAGCGTGCTTCCTTCGCCTGCGCCTCGCGGCTGATATGTTCGCGGACGCGGGCGGTATCGCCGCCGCCGCGGTACAAATTCCAGTTCAGAACGGCCAGAGCCGACGCGCTGGTATCCTCGCCGCGCACGCCGTTCAGATCCTTGCCGTTGCGGGCGTTCAGTTGCAGATCAAGCTGCGGATAGAACACGGATTTCGTGCCCTCATATTCCGCATGCGCGACCTGTATGTCGGCTTCGAAAATATCGATAGTCGGACTCTGATGCAGGGATATTTTGACCTCCTGCTCCACATCCTTTTCCAGCGCATCGACGGGAACCAGCGGCATAATCAGATCCTTCGGCTGGTCGCCGACATCGCGGATATAGGCAGCCTCGGCAATGCGAAGGGCTTCGCGGACGCTGGCTTCCTGCGCGCGCGCCGCCGCCAAGCGGGCGCGGGCCTGCTCGATATCGGCCTGCGTTGTGCGTCCCGCCGTCGCACTGTCCTCAATTTGTTCAAGCAACGCAATATGTTCGGCTACGTTTTCCCGCGATATGCGCAAGACCTCGCGTTGGCGCATGACATCAAGATAAGATTCCACGACAGCCAGGCCAACCAGCTCCGCCGCTTCGCGGACGCGGTTGGATATGGAGAGGACGCGCGCCATTTGCCGGACGTTTTCATACTTCGTTTCCCACCCGTCAAACAGCAATTGCGTCAGCGTAATGCCGGCTTCATAACGCCACAGGGTTTCGGTAGCGTCGCCTGTCGCGCGCGTAGCAGGGTCGTCGCTGAATTCAACGCCGGTATCGGCGCGCACATCGACGGAAGGAAGATAAAGAGAACGCGCCTGCCGCAGTTCCTCATCCGTTGCGCGGCGGTTATTCGAAACGATCCCGTATTCGGGATTCGTCAGCACGCCCGTAGCGACGGCATCGCGCAGATTGATCTGCATCGGATTTTTGGTTGCCGGCGACGTCTGTCCTGCCATCGGCATAACGGGCGGCACGGCCGCGGGCGTTGCGACATCCTGCGCCATTACGGCAGGCTGTTGTTGTTGCGCATTTGCCTGAGCGCCTATGCTCAATGCCAGGGCGCATGCAGAAGTCAGCGCTATTTTTTTGATCCTGTTTGTATAGTCCATTTCATTTTCCCTTCACAGTGAGCGCAACGCGCAACAAAAGCTTCTAATTTATCTCCTGTTTCCTTCCCAAACGCAACCCTGCCCTTATTGTTTCAATCGTTTAGCCGACCTTTTAGACCAGTTTTTTATTTATGTCCAGAAAAAACCGGGCGGGTTTTGCAAAACCCGCCCGGTCTTCTTTCAAGCTCTCTCCCGTTAGGAACCGCGGAGGGCTTTGTGAAGTCTTAAATTTTTATGCAACCAACAGGTTGCCGCCGTTAATCAGATCATCCACGGTGGTTCCCGTTACGCCTTCAAGGGTTGCCACAGCCGTTGCATTTGCGATATTGCCGGATCCCGTCATATCAACGGAAACCGTCATATTGCCGCTGCTGTTTGTGGCGAAGACGAAATCGTTAATGCTGTCCTGCAACGGATCGTAGCTGGCCAGCAGGGTTGACAGATCCAACGCATCGCCTTCGGATGCGTCAAAATCCTTGATCGTATCTACCCCGTCGCTGATCGCCTGAAACAGGAACGTATCCGCCCCCGAACCGCCGTACAGGACATCCTGGCCCGCGCCGCCGTCAATCAGGTCGTCGCCTTCCTGGCCGAAGACAGTGTCGTTGCCCGCGCCGCCGGACAGCGTATCGTTGCCGCCCCCGCGTCCGCCGGAAGATACGACCGTTTCCGCGCCCAGCTCTTCCGCATGAGCGCGTATATAGCTGATCGTATCCTCGCGATCCCATGCCGGAGCCAGCGCGCTTTCGCCGGCTTCGAGGCGTTCAAACACCTCCCAGCCTGCGCCTGCGGGCGTGCCCAGACTGTGGGTCGCCGCAAGATCGTCGGTAAACAACGCATCGCCGAAGATAAAATCGTCGCCTGCGTTGCCGACAATCGTGTCGTCGCCGACATCAGCAACGTTATTGATCGGGTTTGCACCCTGCAGCGCATTGCTCAGGTCGTTCGGATCCTGCACATCGAGCGCGCTGTCCGATCCGGAGTCAATGACGCTCAGCCGCGCCAGCGTAGTCGAACTGACGCCGATGCCGACGCCGACGACTTCGCCGAAGCTTTGCAGCTGCGCGACTTCGTTCGTGCCGTCGCTGCCCGTGATCTGAGCCATGACTGCATTCTCATCGCCGCTCGTGACAGTGCTGCCCACCATGTAGCGGTTCGGCGCGCCGTCGGAAACGAAGTAAGTGAACGTCTCCGCACCCGAAATCGGGTCGTTCGACGTCGCGCCGTTCAGCCAGCTCAGAGCCGTTTGAAGCGGCGCTTCGTAGTTGGTAAAGCCATCGGCGACCAGGTTTTCGACGAAGCTAAAGGCCGCATTGAACCCTGCCGTATCGGTTACCATGAAAGTGCCCGCGGTTTGTGAACTGTTCGAGAACGGAATAATCTCAACCTTCACATCGCCGCCCGTATAATTGTTGAAGTCCGCCAGCAGATTCTGCACTGCGTTCTTCAACAAATCGATCTTGCTGCCGGACATCGATCCCGAAACATCAAGAATAAGCACAATGTTGTAGTCCTTCACCTGGGGCTGCAACAGGGATCCGCCCGCATCGCCGACCAGAATATCGGCCGCGCCGCCGCCCGTGATCGTGCCTTCTCCGCAACCCACCAGATAGTGGCGATCGCCGCCGTCATGCTCGATCTCCACGTTATTCAGCGTGAACGACGCGCCGGGAAGCGAGGAATTGGTCCCGTCGGTAAACAAATCGACGCCGGTAATCTCCAGGCCGCCGAAGCTTGATGATTCAAGGCTGAACGTTTCCATCCCGCCGATATTCGGAGCGGAAAGAAGGTCGATTTCGCCCTGAACGGTCGTGCCGTTGGAGAGATGGACGATATAGTCGATGCCGCCCGTTGGGTTGTTGGATCCGAAATCGGCCAGCGTCAGCGTCACTTTCGTCGCCGATTCGGAGAACGTTACTTTAATAACTTCGTTCGCCCCATAAATGTTGCTTGGCGCGATACCGATGCCGGCGCCATCGCCCACATCATACCAGGTCAGGTCCGCGCCGTTGCCAGAGGCAACCGTAAAGCCGTTCTTCGTAAAGCTCGACTGTGTACCTGCCACGTCCGAAGCCGTCGGATCCAGCGAAGCGGACGACGGCAGGACGGATCCCGTCACGTCATCAATGTTCGTGCCAACGATCAACAACGGCACCTGGCCCTGCAATGTCAGCGTCGCCGTGCTGATATCGCCGTCGCCGTCGCGCAGGGTGTAGGTAAATACATCCTCGATCGTTGTCGGATGCGGATCGCATTCATGCACCGCGGTCACATTGTTAAGGGTGAACGACGCTCCCGGAAGCCCTATGCCGTCGGTAAAGACATCCACTTTCGTGATTTCAAGCCCGCTGCCGAAACTGCCGGCCAGAAGCGTGAAAGAGGCAATCCCGTTGCTGTGGGGCACGGAAGAAATATCGAACTCCCCCTGAACGGTCGTGCCGTTGGAAAGATGGACGATATAGTCGATGCCGCCCGTCGGGTTGTTGGATCCAAAATCGGCGAACGTGATTTCAACTTCATCCGCCGGTTCCGCCAGGGAAATCCGGAGCTTCTCGGAAACGCCGAAGATATTTCCAGGATCAATCCCGATGCCGGCCCCGTCGCCGGTATCGTACCACGTCAAATCTGCGCCGCTCAGGGCTGTGACGGTAAAGCCGTTCTTCGTAAAGCTCGCCGCCGCGCCCACCACGTCCGAAGCCGCCGGGTTCAGCGTGCTGACTTCCCTGTCGGAGGACGAGGGGATGCTGAACAGCGTGTAAGTATATGAACCGTCAGCGAATATTTTCAACTGGCCGTGATCGCCGTCGATAGTGGCGAAGCCGCTGGTCGGGACGTTCACGACAGTGCCGCCGAAAGCAATCTTCGTCACCGTGTTCGGCGTATCCTGGCTCAGGGAATCCGCTGCCCCGGCGCCGCCGTTCAGACCGGTGATCACGTTTCCGTTATCGCCGCCCGAAGAAGTTTCGTAGCCGTTAAAGTCGCTGCGCGCCGTCAGGCCGTCATCCAGCACGTTGACTGTGATAATTCCATCCGCGCTATCGCTGTCGCTGTCCGTCGCCGTAACGCCGAACTGCATCTGGATATTGTCGTTGTGGTTCGACGCGTTCGGATGATCCAGCGTATCGAGCAGCGTGAAGGTGTACGTGCCGTCGCTATTGATCTTCAGCGTGAAGACCGGGGTCGCGCCCGCCGTGCCGGTATAGGTGCCGGTCGCGGCGCTGTAATTCACGACCACATTGACGCCGCCGCTCTTCAGCGCAACGCCGCTGAAGAAGCCGCCGTTGCCCGCGAATGTGCCGGGACCGTCGTCGCCGAAATCCGCCTGAACGCTGTCGCTGATCGAGGTTGTCGGCGCCAGATTGGTTTCATCGACGGTCACGATTTCGGGCTGAACGAGGATCGGCTGATCGTCGTCTTCCCATGTCACCGTAAAGCCCGTAGACGCCTGGTTGTTGTTGTCGGTCGTATCGAACTCGCCGTCGCTGACCGGGTTTTCAGTCGTGAAAACCGTTGCCGTCAGGTTCAAGGAACCCGCGAAGGACGGGCTGGACGCCGTGATCGTCAGGCCTGCCAGCTGCGCTGCGGTAAACGACCACACGCCGCTGCCCAGGTTCGTGCCCTGATTGAACGTAAAGCCCGCCGGAACGCCCGAAACCTGATAGCCGACGATGGATTC